>JBHELN010000146.1:0-9425 GCA_046263115.1 Pseudonocardiaceae bacterium
GTCAGCGGCTCGTCGCCGGTCACCCAGTCTTCCGGATCCTTCTCGGGGGAGCCCATCGAGGTGTCGGCCATGCTGGCGCCATACCCCATTCGGGCCTGCCGAAAACAGGCGCCGTGCCGGCACGGGAAATCCTGCGGGCGCCGAGCTGCCGCCGCCAGCGCATCGGCCGTAACGGCGCGGCCAACCGTTGGCAAGCTCGCCCACCGCACCATGACGGGCAGGATCCGCATCACGAGATGACCGTCGCGGCGGCAGCCTGCCGACCGCGCGGAAGTGTGCTGGTAGCGCATCGACGACATGCTCCCGGCCGCCGGCGCCGGCGTCGACGACCGGATCGAGCCCAGGGCCGATCGGTGGAGCGACAACCGGTCGATGTTCCACCTTTCCGTGTTTGCACTTGTATCGCGTCGAGTTGACCGGTATGCCTCAGGCCTACTCGGCAGGCGAGGAGGACCACATGCCAGGTGTAGATCCAGAGGATCTTGCAGAGCACGACCTACTGCGCGAGCTGCAGCATCTTCACACGACCCGCCACGACACCTTCCTGCATGGCTCACCCGACGCCCTGCGCGAGCACAGCAAGCGCACCGTGCAACTTGAGGAGGAGTACCTGCGCCGTCATCCCGAACGGGAGGTTGACCCTGCGCGGACCCGGTCTGGCGCTCGGGGTGAGGATTCCGGCACCTGAGGGCGGAAGCCTCACCCGCGCCGCGTCGCGCTGCCGTACCTGCCAGCTGGAACCCGAAGCGACTCCGGCGGCCCCGTGGTGATTCAGCGTGTCCTCATCGACGCACGTGCATCAGTCACAACGAATCTGGATTTATGACGGGATGCGGGTGATTGCCTCATTCAGCCAGCGTCGCAAGGCGTTTATCGGGACGGCGCCAGCCTGGCGCGCGATCACCTCGCCTCGATACAACACCATCAAGGAAGGGATGGACTGCACGGAAAAACGCTGTGCCAGCTTCGGCGCTTGATCGATATCGACCTTGACCAGTTTGAGCTGGCCGGCTTTCTCCCTGGCGAGCTGCTCCAGCGCGGGGCTGACCATTCGGCACGGCCCACACCAGGTCGCCCACAGGTCAACCAGGATCGGGACCGTGGCCTGCGCGGCGATCTCAGCGAAGTCGTCATCGCCGGCGTCTACAATCCACGGCAGGAGCGCCTTGCAGTTCCCGCACCGTGGTTTTCCTTGCGCGGCCGCTGGGACCCGGTTTAGCCGCCCACAGGTTTCGCACCTGACCGTCCGCGTCGCCATCATAGTCACGCCGCTGCGTTAACCTTCGGCGAAGGCTCGTCGTGGGTCACCACAAGCGCGTTACCCATGAGCTCAACGCCCGCGCCAACTACCCGACCGCCGCTCGCCGCTCTCGGTGAACTCCACCACCGACGGCGTGGTCCGCGCCCTCTCGATGTTGAGGATGACGTCTGCCTGGCCGCCTTTCCACACAGCGATCGACGAGTTGGTCCTGCCAAGATCGATACTGACTGCCTTCGTCATAATGGAAACGCTCCTGCCACCCAGTGATGGGCGCTTTCCTAAGACGGACCCGATGGAAGCCCGCAGACGCGCCGCTCAGTCCGCAACGTCCCCGCGAATCGTTAGCGTAACCGTGTCGACCCACCGGCGCCCGGTGAGAAAGCACCCTGTTCAAAAGTCGATCGAGTCCGCGGAAGGATCGACAACGCATTCGCTATTGCGTGTACCTTCCTCCGATTGCCAGGTCAGCCGCACATCAAGTCGGCGAGTTCCACCGCTTGCCCAGACACTGAACGGCTGGAAGCTCAAAGGAACGTCGACCAGGATCAGCTCACTCGAGTCAATGCGAGGACTGTGGCGGCTATGAAGACCACCGGGCTGACTCCGACTCGGGCTTCCGCTCGTGCGCGCTCACTGAGCCGGCGTGGGCTCGCGCGGTAGGGTCGCGTCGTACCTTGGCCAGGCTGGCCACCGCGGTGATCACCAGGATCACGGCCTTCTGTTGATGCCGCTCGGGCACCGCGAAGGTCGTCATGATGATGACGAAGACGAACAAGTTGTCGACTGACAGGCTCTTTTCGACCAGATAACCGGCGAAGTACTGGGTGCCGAATTCCCAGCCCGCGATCCAGCCGAGCACCAGGCCAAAGGCCACCGCCACCGCAATGTAGAACAATGTAGAACACTGACCACGCGGTGGCCTCGCGGAAGCCGACCGCGTGCGGCCGCAGCGCCCCCAGCGCCAGATCAACTGCCAGCAAGCTGACCATCAGCCCAACCGTGACGACCACGCCGTCGCTGTGACTTCCACCGCTGACCTCCCACGTTCGGCCTGAGGCGCGCTCGGGGATGAATTCATCCCAGTGATTGACGACAGTCATCCAGACCCAACCGCAGCCGACTTGCCATCGTGATACCCATTCTGGATACGCCGACTGTGCGCTCCGCGAAGACGAGGAGAGACCATGGATGAGCCTCTGTTGGGCATCGACCCTACTGTGCCTCCGAGCGGGCCCGGTTGCAACGAGTGCGACGAGGCCGGCGGCTGGTGGTTCCACCTGCGCCGGTGCGCCCAGTGCGGCCACATCGGCTGCTGCGACTCGTCTCCCTCCCAACACGCCTCCGCCCACGCCGACGCGACGGGCCACCCGATCATTCGCAGCTACGAGCCGGGCGAGGACTGGTTCTGGGACTATCGCCGTGGACAGGCGCTGTGGGGCCCGCCGCTGGCGCTACCCGAGCACCATCCGCTTGACCAGCCGATCCCCGGCCCGGCCGGGCGGGTGCCTGCTGACTGGCAATATCGGTTGCACTGATGCACATTGTGGAGCACGGGCAAGTTGTCGAGCAGGCGCGCGGCTGTGGCCGGTGATGAACCAGACCACCCCCAGCAGGTGGTCCGGAAGTGCCGGTCTCGACCAGATCTGATGCGCTGATCCACGGTGGTGTTGGGTCTTGATGAGCGCTGAGGGCTCTCATGGGCAGGCATCGACGGTTCTGTGGCCGTCACGGTTGGCGGCGAGGAACAGGAAACCGCCGCATATGGCGAGATGGACGACATCCCCTTCGTGTTCCGGCTTGGGCGCGCGGTCGAGATACTTCGCCACTCGCTCGCCCTGCTGGCCACAAGGGCGAGGAAGTGTTGATCTTGCCTCGGAGGTTAGTGCCTCCCGGGGATGCAGCGGTACGCGCCGGATCAGCGAGCGTTGTACTCCTCCTCGGTGACGTGCTCGCCCCCCTCTCGGCCTCGGGTCGCTCCTCCCGGCTACGGCTTCGGTGATGGATAAGTGGGTCATGAAGTGGTCGGGTGCGGCGCCGTGCCAGTGCCACGCGTCGGCGGGTGTGGTGGCGGGATGGATCGGACCTTGCCCAGCCGGTGGGTGGGACACTTGAGGGATGGTCCACGGCGAGCTTGTGATCGCCGGACTGCTGGTGGCCGTCGCGGGGCTCAATGCGCTGGCGCGCTACCTGTCGGTGCCGTATCCGGTCGTGCTCGTCGTCGGCGGCGCCCTGTTGGGGTTTGTTCCCGGGCTGCCCGCCGCCCACCTCGACCCCGAGATCGTGCTGGTCGTCTTCCTGCCGCCGCTGCTCTACGGCGAGTCGATCTTCGCAAACTTCAACGACCTCCGAGCCGACCTCCGCGCACTCACCCTGAGCACGGTGGGGCTGGTGCTCGTGACGATGTGCGCGGTCGCCTGGGCGGCGCACGCGCTGATTCCGGGGCTGCCGTGGCAAGCGGCCTTCGTTCTCGGGGCAATCGTCTCGCCCACCGACCCACTCGCGGCGGCGGCCGTCATGCGGCGCCTCGGCACCCCGCGGCGCATGGTCAGCAGCATCGAGGGGGAGGGCCTTTTTAACGACGCGACCGCACTGGTGGCCTACCGCGTCGCAGTCGCCGCCGTCGTGGCCGGGAGCTTCTCGTTTGCCGATGCCGGCCTGAAGTTCGTCCTCGGGGCCGCCGGCGGCGTGGCGATCGGAATCGCGGCCGGGTGGGTCGTCGCCGAGATCCGCAAGCGCACCGCCGACGCTCAGGTGAGCGTTACAATCTCGCTGCTCACGGGCTACGCGGCGTTCGTGCCTGCGGATGCCATCGGCGCCTCCGGGATCCTGGCGACGGTCACGGCAGGCATCTACATAGGCATCCGCGGTCCGCAGATCCTCCCTGCCCGCACCCGGCTGCAGGGCTACTTCGTCTGGGACATCGTCGACTTCGTGACAACGCGATCCTGTTCGTCCTCATCGGACTGGAGCTTCGCGTGGTCGTCGATGGGCTGTCTGGATATTCGGCGAGCACGCTCGGCGGCTACGCCCTGGCGGTGACCGGGGTGGTGGTGGGCACCAGACTCGGGTGGTTTTTCACCGTGCCGTACCTGATCCGGGCGATCGACCGGCGCCCTGCTCAGCGATCGCGGCGGGTGGGGGCGCGGTGGCGCCTCGTGTTGGTGTGGAGCGGGATGCGGGGAGCCGTCTCGCTGGCGGTGGCGCTCGCGCTGCCGTTCACGACCGCCGCCGGCGGCGGCTTTCCGAAGCGCGACCTTATCGTCTTCCTCACCTTCGCCGTGATCTTCTTCTCGCTCGTCGTGCAGGGGCTTTCCCTGCCGGCTCTGATCCGCCGCCTAGGGGTGAGCGCCGTCGGCGCCGACGCGGACGAGGAGATCCGCGCGCGGCTGGTAGCGACCAAGGCCGCCATCGAGCAGATTGACGCCCTGGCGAGCGAGGAGTGGACCCGCGACGAGACGGTCGAGCGGCTGCGCGCCTTCTACGAGTACCGCAAGCGCCGCTTCGCGGCCCGCGCCGGCAAGATTGAAGACGACGGATATGAGGACCGCTCGCTGGCCTACCAGCGGATGCTGCAGCTCGTGCTCAGAGCGCAGCGTGAGGCGCTTCTGCGGATGCGAAGCAGCGGGGAACTCTCAAACGAGATGATGAACCGGATCCTGCGCGAACTAGACCTCGAGGAGTCGCGGCTGGAGATCTGAGTCGCGGCGCCCCCACGGCGATCGGTGATCGCCCTGCCCTGTTTGGCAGCAGCAGACCGCCAGTCACGGCCCGCGGTGCTTCGCGCTTGTGCTGAGCATTGGTCCTGCCGGCGTAACGGCATGGACTGACTGAGCGATCTGTGTGTGAGCAACGTAATCGGCTGGGCACGCACAGTAGCCTCGACGCCTGTAGCCGGTGAACCTGCAAGGGAGGTTGGGCAGCAGTGAATTCAAACCGGTCGTCTGGTGGTTCCGGTCCTGCACAACAGGGATCTGCCCGTTGGACTGACGTCAGCGAGAGTGACCGCGTCTTTGTGAGCTACTCGAACCCCTCAACCCGCCCGCGCGGACGGCAGGCCGGGGATCTTTTCCAGCCCGTCACCAGCTCGCAGCCACCCGCAGTTGCTATCACCGACCAGCTGGTCACACCGATCAACGGGCTCAACCACGATGACGAGCTGGTCGCTGCCCCAGCGACGCAGTCAGGATATGTCTCGAACCCACGGCGGTGGGCCGGTCGGGCGGCCGGACTGGTAGTCGGCACGCAGGGGGCCGTGATCGCTTTGGTGGCAAGTGCCGCGCTGGTGCTCGTTGTGGCCGGGATGACCATGTCCACCACCTCGGCGCCCACCGAGTCAGCAGTCGCCGGACCCACCCCCGGTCAGTTACCGGTTACCGCAGCACCCGCGATCGGTGATGAGCATCCAGTAACCGATTCGTCCATCGACGCACCGGCAGAATCTGCCCGGCAGACACCCGCTGTGGCGTACTCCCCAGATTCCCCTCCAGCGCCCGCGCACAAGCAGCCCTCGTCGCCAGCCAATCGTGCTGTGCCAGCTCGGCTTGCTCCGCCGCCCTCGCCGAATAACGGGCCGGTGTTGCCGCCGCCATCGTCGCCGCCGCCATCAACGGTGACGACCGAAGATGCGGGATACTGGACCATCACTACCGGCTCCCACGCGGCAAAGACGGAATCGCCGACGACCGGTACCCAACCCTGCAACTGTGACGACGCGAAGCGTCAGATCCACAATTATCGGGATCGGTCAACTGAGGTTGACCGGGGACGTGAGTACCGAGCACAGCGAGCGGAGTACCGCTCAACGAGCATGGCCGGACAATCCAGGGTCAACGGGGACCGGAAGCAAGACCGGCAAGCAGCACGGCCAGACGCCAAGACAGCGCCTCGACCAGCGCCCGACCGAGAACCCTGATCGTGATTTCCGGTCATGAGCCGCCTCGGCTTCGCGCCGCCTCAGCGGGTGAGTGAGTTGAGCCAGGCTGTAATGCCGTCGGCGATGGCGGCCGCGTAGCGGGCTCGGCCGCGCGGTGTGGCAACCAGCGCAGCTTCGCGGGGGTTGCGCATGTTGGCGCACTCGACCAGCGCTGCCGGGATCTGGGCGAAGTTGAGACCAGCGAGGTCAGGGCGGGGATACAGCCCGTGGGCGCCGATGTAGTCGGCGGCGCTGAAGCCACCCCTGTGCAACGACTTGACGACGGCTTCGGCCAGGGCGAGCGAAGGTCGCCCCTGGCTGTCGTTCAACGGGGGGTCGGAGTAGGCGACGTGGAAACCGTGCCCGGCGGGCGCCGCCCCGTCGGCGTGGATGGAAACCATCGCCATCGCCTCCGCCCGATTGGCGACCGCGGCGCGGTCGTTTACGCACGGGCCGACCCCGGCGTCGTCCGGACGGGTCAGCACCACCTGCACTCCACGAGCGGTCAGGGCATCGCGGACCCGGAGTGCGACGTCCCAGTTGAAGGCGTGCTCGGGGTAGCCGCCGTCAGTGGCGGTCCCGGTGGTGTTGCAGGCTTTGGTGCCGCCTCGGCCGTCAGGTACTGGTCGGTTGATCTGCTCTGGGTGCGACGCGCTGGCACCGTTATGGCCGGGGTCGAGTACCACCGTGATCCTCCGCCGGCCCGCAAAGCTCGACGGCGACTCGGATGAGCCAACGCTGGACGCCATGTCGATACCGACGGCAGCCGAGGTGGGCAAGCTCTTCGAGCCGACCGTTCCCCACGAAGCGAGCAGAAGCAGCACCGAGACGAGAATCTGCGGTCGGAAGCCGTGCAGTATCGCGTGTCGCATCACACGTCCCCCAGGACAGCGCCGCCCCAACGATCTGTTGGAGCGTACTTGCGCACCGTCGCCCATCGAAGGACGCGCGGCCGTCTACCCGCTCGTGCCACCGGGCACGGTGTGGGCTCGCTTTCGGCGGACAGCCGGTCCAGCGAGGCTGAGGGGGCTACTCGAACGGGGACGGGTCACCGGCGCCTCGGCGCACGATCTCGGGCTCGGGTCCGCAGAAGTCAATCACAGTCGTCGGTTCGGTGCCGCAGTCGCCAGAGTCGATCACCGCGTCGACCGCGTGGTCAAGCCGCTCCTTGATTTCCCAACCCTGCGTCAGCGGTTCGGGCTCATCCGGGAGCAGCAGCGTGGAGGACAGTAGCGGCTCTTCCAGCTCAGCGAGCAGCGCCTGCGCGACGGCGTGCTGCGGGATCCGCACCCCTACGGTTTTCTTCTTCGGGCGCAGCAGCCGGCGGGGGACCTCCTTCGTCGCGGGCAGGATGAACGTGTAGCTGCCCGGGGTCGCGGCCTTGATCAACCGGAAAGCCGCATTGCTGACGTGGACGAACTGCCCGAGCTGGGCGAAGTCCCGGCACACCAGGGTGAAGTGGTGCTTGTCGTCGAGGTCGCGGATCTCGCGGATCCGGTCCAGGCCTCCGGAGTTGCCGAGCTGGCAGCCGAGGGCGAAGCAGGAATCCGTCGGGTAGGCGATGAGCCCACCGTCGCGGACCAGCTCGACCACCTGACCGATCGCGCGCCGCTGCGGGTCGACCGGATGCACATTGAAGTACCGCGCCATGCGGGGGAGCCTATAGTCTTGCGGCCGCGACCTGAGTGCGAAATTGTCGATCAACGGTCCGGCGCTAGATTAGCTGTCCGCGGAGGACGTTTTTGCGGACTTTGCCTGAGGCAGTCAGCGGGAAGGCGCCGACGAAGATCCAAGTAGTGGGCGTCTTGTAGGCGGCGAGGCGCTGACGGCAGTAGGCGTGCAGCTCGCCGCCGGTCACGGTGGCACCCACCGCTGGCCGGACGAACGCCGCGACGGTTTCCCCCCAGATTGGGTCTGGCTTGCCCACCACGGCGACCTCGGCCACCGCTGGATGGGTATGAAGTAGATCCTCGATCTCTTTGGGATAAATGTTCTCCCCGCCGCTGATGATCATGTCCGTGAGGCGACCGGCAACGCGCAAGTAACCCTTCGCGCTCATCACGGCGAGATCGCCAGTGTGATACCAGCCGTCGGCGTCAATGGCAGCGGCGGTTGCCTGCGGGTCGTCGAAGTAGCCATGCATCAGCAGGTATCCACGAACGCACAGCTCGCCGACCGTCTCGATCGGCATGGGGTCGCCGGTCACCGGGTCGGCGATCATTACCTCGGTGTGTGGCAGCGCGGTCCCCAGCGTGCTGGTGCGCGTGTCCGGTGGATCCTCCAGGCGGGTCGCGCTGATGATTGGCGAGCACTCGGTGGTACCGAACACAATGGAGAACCGCACGCCGAACCGGCGCTCCCACTCCCTGGCCACCTCGATTGGCACCGGAGCGCCACCCGCCCCAGCGACGCGCAGGCTCGAGAGATCGCGGCCGGCGCTGTCGGGGTGGCCCAGCATCGCGATGAGCATCGTCGGCACGCCGCAGGTGATCGTCGCTCGTTCGGACTCGAGCAGCTCAAGATGCAGCGCGGGGTCGAACCGGGTCAAGTAGACGAGGGTGGCGCGGGCGGACAGCGCGCCGAGCACGCCCATGCCGCAGCCGGCGGTGTGGAACAGCGGTAGTGGCCACACCAAGACATCAGCCGGACCGCCGCCCAGCCGCTGCATCGTGAACCGGGCGTTGTTGACCAAGGCGTGGTGGTGCAGCAGCACCCCCTTGGGGAATCCCGTGGTTCCCGAGGTGTATTGAATCTGGGCAAGGTCTCGGGGGCTCACGGCGGGCAGCGTCGTGTCGGTCTCGGCCGCGGCCAGGAATGCCTCCCAGTTCTCCAGCGCGACAACCTCACGCAGGTCGGGTAGCGCGTCGGGGACCTGCGCGAGGGTTGCGGCCATGGGCTTCCCGCGGTAGCTCGCCGCGTGGATCAGCCCCGCACTACGGGATTGGCGCAGCACATAGCCCAGCTCGGCCGCCTCGTAGGCCGGGTTAACTGTGACGAGCACCAGCCCGGCGAGTCCCGCGCCGTACTCCAGCAACATCCACTCCAGCGAGTTACCGGACCAGACTGCGACGTGCTCGCCCGGTCGGAACTGTGCCAGTAGCGCCCTGGCCACCTGCTCTGCGGCCGCTAAAAGCTCGGCGTAGGTCAGCTTGCGGCGCGGCCCCGGGCCCGGAATGCCTTCCACGATTGCGATGCGCCCGGGGGCCTCGGCGGCGGCGGTGCGCAGCGCGTCGCCGACGATCTGCTCCAGCA
>JBHELN010000147.1:0-2855 GCA_046263115.1 Pseudonocardiaceae bacterium
CGCCCGTCGCACCCGGCGCGCCGGCAAGATTCCCGCGGTGCTCTACGGGCACGGCAGCGACCCGCAGCATCTTGCACTGCCCGCCTTGGAGTTCGCCAGGGTAGTGCGCGAGCAGGGCAGCAACGCCGTGCTTCACCTCGACCTGGGCGGAGCACCGCAGCTCGCGCTGACCAAGACCGTTACCGTGCACCCGATCCGCCGCTACATCGAGCACGTCGATCTGCTCATCGTTCGGCGCGGCGAAAAGGTTGTGGTAGACGTGTATGTCGTCGTCACCGGCGACGCAGCCCCGGGCACGCTGGTCACCCAAGAGGTGACGAATCTCCAGGTCGAGGCCGATGCGCTGGCGATCCCCGACGAGATTCAGGTGTCCGTGCAGGATGCCGAGGTGGGCACCCGGGTGTCGGCCTCCGAGATCGTGCTGCCACCTGGCGTGACCCTGCGTACCGACCCGGACCAGCTCATCGTCAACGTCGTCGCCGCGCCGAGCGGTGAAGAGCTTGAGACCGAGGGCGCCGGCGAAGAAGAGGCGGCATCCACCGCTTCCGCCGAGCTGTCCTGAGGCAGACCCTCGACGCGGCCGTGACCGCTGCGGGCAGTACCAACGGGGTCGCCGGTGATATCGCGCTGATCGTAGGTCTGGGCAATCCAGGCCCCGGTTATGCCGGCAACCGGCACAACGCTGGGTTCATGGTGGTCGACGAGTTGGCGCGCCGGGTGGGTGGTCGTTTGTCCGCGCATAAGGGCGGAGCGGACGTGCTCGAAGCACGGTTGGCCGGGCGGCGGGTTGTGCTGGCCCGGCCGCGGTCCTATATGAACATCTCCGGTCCCGCGGTCGCCGCCACGGCGCGCTACTTCAACATTCCACCGACCGACGTGGTGGTGGTGCATGACGATCTCGACCTCGATTACGGCGTGCTCAGGCTCAAACGGGGTGGTGGCGAGGGTGGTCACAACGGGTTGCGTTCCATTTCGGCGTGCCTGGGCACTAAGGACTACCTGCGAGTGCGCTTCGGTATCGGCCGACCGCCGGGACGGATGGATCCGGCCGATTACGTGCTGCGTGACTTCTCCCCCGTCCAGCGCCAAGAACTAGATCTGCTGGTGGACCGCTGCGCCGACGCCGTCGAGCAGTTACTCGCCCAGGGGCTGGCCGCTACGCAGAACCAACTGCACTGACCCGAGCACCAGGGCACGACACACCGGGCACCAGAGCACGACACACCGGGAGATGGGGGGATCGGGGAGCAGAGGTTAGGGGAGGTGATCGGTGATGCGGGCACGGACGGCGGCGCGGCGCAGTTTGCCGGATGGGGTCTTGGGTAGCGCGGCCGGGGGCAGCACTACCACGGCGCCGGGCCGCAGGCCCACCGCATCGACCACCCGCGCGGCGACCTCCTTGCGCAGGATGCGTTCGGCCTCGGCGTCTCCTGCCCGGGCGGATTCGACAGCCACCGCGAAGGACTCCCGCCGCGCGCCGGCGTCAAGGCGCACGGCCGCGACGTTGCCGGGCCGCACACCCTCGACCCGCCCAGCGGCGCGCTCGATGTCGATGGGATAGATGTTGCGCCCGCCCATGACGATGACGTCCTTGCGGCGTCCGCAGACCACCACATCACCCTCGGCTAGATAGCCCTCGTCGCCGGTGTCCAGCCACCCGTCGGCGTCCTGAGTGGCGCGAGGCCCAGCGGTGGTCAGGTACTCGCGGGTCACCGAACTGCCGCGTATCTGCAGCCGGCCGACGACGCGCTCATTCACCGGGTGACCACGCTCGTCGACCACCCGTACCTGCAACCCGGGCAACGGCGGCCCGAGCCGCGGAAACTCCCGCACATGCGGAGCGCCGAGACCAGCCACGACAGCCTGGCGCTGCGTCTCCAGCGCGTCGGCGTCCACGGAGTCCACCTGCAAGCCAACCCCGTACGGGGCGAAGGAGACCCCCAGGGTGGCCTCGGCCATCCCGTAGGCGCACACCATGCAGGTTTCCGGTAGCCCGAATCGAGTACCGGCGGCGGTAAAAGCCCGCACCGCGGCGGGTTCGATGGGTTCGGCACCGTTGAGCGCGAAGCGCAGGCTGGACAGGTCGAAGTGCTCATCGGTGTTGGCCAATCGGCGGGCCAGCAGCGCGTAGCCGAAGTTCGGCGCCGCGGTGATCGTGCCGCGGTGCCGGCTGATCAAATCCGCCCACAGCAGCGGGTGAGAGATGAAATCCGCCGGGGTGACCTTGACCAGCTCCAGCCCGAGCGCCATCGGCAGGGTGAGGAAGCCGACCATGCCCATGTCGTGGAACAACGGCAGCCAGGACACCATCACGTCGTGCGCCGGGTCCAGCGCCGCGGCCTGCACCATCGCGGTCATGTTGGCGTAGAGATTGCCGTGGGTGATCCGCACGGCCTTGGGTTCGGCACTCGAGCCCGAAGTGAGCTGCAGCAAAGCGGTGTCGTCCTCGTCGACCGGTACCGGCGCGCTCAGCGGCGCAACAGCCGGATTATCGAGGTCGCCGAGCATCAGGTAGCTGATCCCCCGCTGATCCAGCAACGGGGCGAGCCTGTCGAACGGCGAGCCGAGGAGCACCAGCTTGGCGTTGATCATGCCGAGCGTCCGGACGGTGTCGGCGGCCCAACTCGCCAGATCGGCCCGCGGGGTGGGTTGGTGCAGCATGGTCACGCTGCCGCCGGCCAGCCAGACCCCTTGGACCGCCGGCGCGATCAGCGCGGGATCACCAGCGAGGACAGCGACCGCGTCACCGTGTTGGAGTACGGGCGTGGCGGTTCGGATCAGAAATCCGGCGGCACGCAGCGCCTTCTGGTGCACCTCGCTCCACGGGGTACGGCGCGGTTGGCCGGGTTCACCGG
>JBHELN010000148.1:0-5628 GCA_046263115.1 Pseudonocardiaceae bacterium
GACTGGTGCAGCTCAGCGATGCTCAGCGGAGCGAGGAAGCCGGCCGCACCCTCCGGCGGTACCAGCAGGCCCCGGTGCGCGGCCAGAGTCGCGGCGAACAGGCCGTCGGCGATGCCGATCTGGCATTCCACTCCGACCTGGGCCGCGACCACGTCGACGATCCGCTCGGCTACCACGGATTCGCCGCCGAAATACCGGGTCGGGCCCCGGGCCGGCAATGCGATCAGCCCGGGGCGGATCACTTCCACGCCGGGCGCCAGGGCCTCGACTGCGGCGACAACCGGCTCGAACGCCCGGGCGTCCCGATCCGGATCGTCGGCGAGCACGGCCAGCTCTGGGCAGCGGCCCTGCGCCTCCCGGCGGCGTTGCCCACGGCGCACACCCTGCGCCCGGGCGGTCGCCGAGCAGGCCACGATCCGGTTGGCGGACACCACCGCGGCTGGTGTCCGCTTGGGCCAGCCTTCGGTGGCCGCCCCGGCCACCACGGGCCAGTCCGGGCACCAGACCACCACCACCCGAATAGGGGCCATCAACCCACCGCCTTGATCGTCAGGTGCTCGATCGCCTCTGCCACCAGACCGTCCGGTCCGGGCAGCAGTAGGCGGGCGGTGCGGGGCCGGGTCGCCGCACCGCGACCCATCGCGCGTACCACCACCTCGCGGCTGCGCAGCCGCCCGTGCCCGTCCTCGGCGCCGTGCCAGGCCTCGGCCCGGCAGTCCAGCTCGACGTCTGCGCCCGGCCATCGCCCGAGCGGGAGCAACACCGATCCGCGCTGCCGCGCCCTGGCGGCCAAGGATCGCCGCGCCCCGGCAGGCATTCGATCCGCGCCGACCAACGCCACCAGACCCAGCCCGTCGAGCAGCGCCGCAACCACCGGCGCCGGATCCGGCCCAGGCCGGGGAACCAGCGCCAGCCGCCGCAGCACCACCCCCGCCTCGGCCGCGGCCAGCGCCCCGAGGTCGCCGACGCCGATCACCGCAGCCCAGGCCCCCTGCGCGGTAGCTGTGGCCAGCAACGCCAGTAACAATGACAGCGAGCCGTGCACCGCTACCACCGACCCGCGGCGCAGTCCCCCGCCGGGCAGCAACACCGCCAGCGGTTCGGCCACCGCAAACGGTGGTCGGCCGCCGGGGGCGTCGAGCTGCTCCCCCAGCGTCGACGCAGGCGTGACCGGAACCCGCTGCAGCGCTGACGCGACGCTCCCACCAGACATCGGCCGACCTCCTCCAGACGGTGGGTGCGTGTCGACGTCGCCCCCGCTGGGCCGACCGCACCCGGATCCGCTGCGGGGAAGGCAGCGCCGGACATAAGACACTATAGAACATATGTTCGATGAATATTCCGACAGCCCTGCCATCGACCTGGAGCCATCGATCTAACGGCACTCTGCGGCTGACGGAGTGGTTTGGCGTCCAATGCCGGCGTCGGCAGAACGCGGGCAGCCAGGTCGCTCGCCGGCTCCCGATATCGCACACTCGACGTCGTGGCGGGCTTCGACTGGATCTCCCTGTGCACCGACTACGGCTATACGGACGGGTTCGTGGCCGCATGCCACGGGGTGATCGCCCGCATCGCGCCGCAGGCGCGGGTGTTGGACGTGACGCATGCGCTCGGGGCAGGCGACGTACGGCACGGCTCGGTGGTGTTGGCCGACACGCTGCCCTGGCTCCCGCCGGCGGTGCATGTTGCGGTCGTCGACCCTGGAGTCGGTACGGCGCGGCGCGGGGTGGCGCTGGTCAGCAGCGACGCTGTGCTGGTCGGCCCGGACAACGGGCTCCTGGTCCCCGCGGCGCGAGCCCTGGGCGGGTTGCGCGCCGCTTATGAGCTGGCCGAGCCGAGCTACCGGCTGCCGGCCGTCAGTGCGACGTTCCACGGCCGTGACGTCTTCGCCCCGGCCGCCGCGCACCTGGCCTGCGGGGTCCCGCCGGACGCGCTGGGCCCCGAGCTTGATCCCGCGTCGCTGGTCACCCTGCCGGCGCCGGTGTGCCGGGTGGACGGCGATCGGATCCGGGTTGAGGTACTGACCGTGGACCACTTCGGCAACGTGGCGCTAGCCGCTGGGGCCGGCGAGTTGGCGGCACTCGGGCTGCGGAGCGGGGCGGCGGCGACGCTGCGGTGGCCGGCTGGAGCCGAGCCGGTGCGCCTCGGCACGACTTTCGCTGACGCGCCATCCGGCGAGCTCGTGCTGCTGGTGGATTCGACCGGCCACGTCGCGGTGGCCTGCCGCGATGGCTCAGCGGCGCGCCGCACCGGCTTGCGACCCGGCACTGTGGTCGAGTTGATTACCGAGTGATGCACATCCAGTGATCACGGTCTCGGAAGATCCAGCCGCGTTAACCGGGGCATCCTTCTGAGTTAGCGATCATGGACCGCAAGGTGTGGGTTCAGCCGGCGACGGCGTGGAAACTTGGGGTTGACCGCGCCAGCTAACAGGTTATCGAGGAGCCGACATGCGGACAGCCGTGGTGGGCGCGGGCCCAACCGGCCTCTACACCGCGATCGCCCTCGCCTGCCGCGGGCATGAGGTCACGGTCATCGATCGTGACTCCGGGCCTGACGGGGACGGGTCGTGGAATCGTCGGGGCGTGATGCAGTTCCACCATCCGCACGGCTTCCGTCAGCAGGTCGTGGAGGCTCTTCTCGCCGAGATGCCGGAGGTCTTGGATGACGTGATCGCAGCTGGAGCTGAGCAGGTCACCCTGCCCGAGTTGCCCGGGCGGGTGGTCGGGTTGCGCTGCCGGCGTCTCATCTTCGAACGGGTCTTGCGGGCAGCCGCCGAGGCGCAGCCCGGCGTCAGGCTGCGGATCGGTCACGTCGATGATGTGTGCTGCGAGCGAGGACGGGCCGTCGGTGTACGGGTGGACGGTCAACAGGTGGATGCCGACCTGGTCCTCGACGCGTCCGGCCGCGTCGGCCAGCTCGCCCGAACATTACGGGGGCCGGCCGAGGGTGGTGACTGCGGAATCGCCTACGCGTCTCGGCAGTACCAGCTGTTGCCGGGAGCCCAGAACGGGCCGGTGAACGCACCGATCGGGATGGTGACCATCTACCCTGGCTACCAGGCGATCGTGTTCCTGCACGACAACCGGACCTTCTCCACCCTCATCGCCCGGGCCAGCACGGACCGTCAGATGGCGGCGCTGCGATTCCCGGAGGCGTTCGAAGCCGCCTCCCGCGCAATCCCTTCGCTGGCAGCATGGACCGAGCCGGACCGGGCCCGGCCGATCTCCCCGGTCCTGCCCGGCGGACGGCTGTACAACACTTACCGGACGCAGCTAAACGACGTTGGTCAGGTCGCCGCCAACGGGCTGATCTTCGCCGGGGACGCGGTGTGCACGACCAATCCCGCGGTCGGACGAGGCGTGGCCACTTCGCTCATGCAAGCCCAACGGTTGTTGGCTCTGCTGGACGAGCACCGGCACGACTTCATCTCATGCTCTCTGGAATTCGACCGCTGGTGCGCCGAGAACATCAAGCCGTGGTTCTCCGACCACGTGTATTGGGACGCCGAGCTGATCCGGCGCTGGTCCGGTCACGACGTCGACCTCACCCGGCCCCTGCCCTCGGACCTGATCATGGCGGCCATCGAGGTCGATCCCGAGCTGCGCAAGGTCGTCGGTCCCTACATGGCTATGCAGGTCCTGCCCGCCAGCCTGGCTGCGGTTGAACCGCGGGTACGAGAGATTTACGCCAGCGGCTGGCGCCCACCCGTACCCGACGGGCCCACCCGTGACGAGCTGGCCGAGCTGGTCGCCGCGGCGGCTGCGCGACGCGTCAGTGCGTGAAGTGCCGGGTGCCGGTGAGGTAGAGGGGCACCCCGGCGGCCTCGGCGGCCGCGGTCACCTCAGCGTCGCGGATCGACCCACCAGGGTGCGCCACGGCGCGCACCCCGGCGTCGAGCAGCACCTCCAGCCCGTCGGGGAAGGGGAAGAAGGCGTCGGAGACGGCCACCGCGCCAACCGCTCGCTTGCCCGCCCGGCTGACCGCGAGCCGGGCGGCGTCGACCCGGTTCACCTGGCCCATCCCGATCCCGACGGTGGCCGCATCCGCGGCGAGCAAGATCGCGTTGGAGCGCACCGCGCGGCAAGCTCGCCACGCGAAAGCCAGGTCAGCCAGGGTTGACTCATCCACTGGCGCACCGGTGGCCAGCGTCCAGCTCGCCGGGTCGTCGCCCGGCGCGTCGAGTGCATCCCGGGTTTGCAGCAACAACCCACCTGACAGGGCACGGAACTCGACGCCACCCCGTTGCGGGGGCGAGGCCAGCAGCAGGCGCACGTTCTTTTTCCGGGCCAACACATCCAGCGCACCGTCGGCGTACGACGGGGCCAGCACCACTTCGGTGAACACCTTGCTGATCTGCCCGGCAAGCTCGACGGTGACCTCCCGGTTACAGGCGATCACCGCACCGTAGGCGCTCACCGGGTCGCAGGCATGCGCCCGGCGGTGCGCGTCGGCGACGTCCCCGGTAGCGGAGACCGCGATACCGCACGGGTTGGCATGCTTGATGATCGCAACGCAGGCGCTGTCGTGGTCATGCGCGGCCCGCCACGCGGCATCGGCGTCGACGTAGTTGTTGTACGACATCTCCTTGCCGTGCAGCTGCTCGGCGTGCGCCAGCCCGCCCGACGTTCCCGTGGTGTACAGGGCGGCGTGCTGGTGCGGGTTCTCCCCGTAGCGCAGCGCCGCGACCTGCCGCCAGGACGCGGCCACCCAGGCGGGGAACGTGCCCGTCGCCGGTGACGACCCCATCCAGGACGCCACGGCGATGTCGTAGTCGGCGGTGTGCCGGAACGCCGCGACGGCCAGCGCCTGGCGCTGCGCCAGAGTGAACCCGCCGGCCCGGACTGCGTCCACCACATCGCCGTAGGCTGCCGGATCCACCACTACGGCCATCGAGGCGTGGTTCTTCGCGGCAGCGCGCACCATCGCCGGGCCGCCGATGTCGATCTGCTCGACGCACTCGTCGAAGCCGGCACCGGAAGCCACCGTGGCCTCGAACGGATACAGGTTGACCACAAGCAGTTCGAACGGCGCGATGTTCAGCGCGTGCAGCTGGGACAGGTGCTCGGGCTTGCGGGTGTCGGCGAGCAACCCGGCGTGTACCCGCGGATGCAGTGTCTTGACCCGCCCGTCCAGGCATTCCGGGAATCCGGTGAGTTCCTCGATCCCGGTCACCGGGACACCTGCATCAGCGATCACCGCGGCCGTCGATCCGGTGGAGAAGAGTTGGACTCCGGCTGCGTGCAGCTGTGCCGCCAGCTCCCGCAGGCCGGCTTTGTCCGACACGCTCAACAGCGCCCGACGCACTGAGCGGCGCTCGACGGCGGTCATAATGCCGCCTCCGCGGGACCAAGTACGTCGGCGGTCATAATGCCGCCTCCGCGGGACCAAATACGTCGGCGGTCATGTCCCCGCTCATGGAATCGACACCTTTCGTCCGGTGACGGTGCAACCGTGGCGGGCCAGGTCGGCGACGATGTTCACCAGCAACTGGCGCTCCACGACTTTGATCCGCTCGTGCAGCCGCTGTTCAGTGTCGTCGGGCAGCACCTCCACGGCACGCTGAGCCACGATCGGACCGGTGTCCACACCGGCATCCACCAGATGCACCGTCGTGCCGGTCACCCG
>JBHELN010000149.1:0-4076 GCA_046263115.1 Pseudonocardiaceae bacterium
CGCCAACGGACGATGCCGACCGTCCCCGTCCCGCAACGCTGCGAGGAAGCCGGTCACCTGTTCCTCGCCCACCATGGCGAGCCCGACAATGCCCGTCGACGCCAGGTAATCGCCGTAGCGGCGCAGGTCCCGGGCATAGGAGTCCAGCGTGTTGGCCGACGTGCCGCGCTCGACCGCCAAGTGATCGAGGTAGTCCGAGATCACCGCGGCCAGCGCTGGGGGAAGTGTCTCCTCGTCCGGTGCCATCAGGCCCGCGCTCAGCCGAGGGCCTCGGCCAAGGGAACGTAGTCGCGGCCGTGCGTCTGGGCGACCTCGGCGAGCACCACCGATCCGGCCACCACGTTGACGCCGCGGGCCAGTGCCGGGTCGTCCTGCACCGCCTGCCGCAGTCCCTTGTCGGCCAGCGCGCACACGTAGGGCAAAGTGACGTTCGTCAGTGCATAAGTGGAGGTGTGCGGTACCGCGCCAGGCATGTTGGTCACGCAATAGAACACCGAGTTGTGCACGGTGAAGGCGGGGTCGGCGTGCGTGGTGGGTCGTGAGTCAGCGAAGCAACCGCCCTGGTCGATGGCGATGTCGACCAGTACCGATCCCGGTCGCATTTCCCCGACCACGTCGTGGCTCACGAGGGTGGGAGCCTTCGCGCCTCGCACCAGTACAGCCCCGATCACCAGGTCCGCCCACATGCAGGCCTTCTCCACCTCATAAGCGTTGGACACGATGGTCTGCAGGTGCCCCCGGTAGCTGAAATCGATCTTCCGCAGCCGGTTGATATTGGTGTCCAGCACCACCACTTCAGCCTGCATGCCCAGAGCGATACTGGCCGCGTTCATTCCCACCACACCGGCCCCGAGCACGGCCACCTTGCCGGCGGGGACTCCGGACACGCCGCCGAGCAACACCCCCCGCCCACCCTGCATACGTTCCAAGCAGTGCGCCCCCACCTGGGGAGCCATTCGCCCGGCCACCTCACTCATCGGGGCCAGCAGCGGCAATGAGCCGTCGGGCAGTTGCACGGTCTCGTAGCCGATAGCGTCGGTCCCGGCTTCGATCAGCGCAGTGGTGCATTCCGCTGAGGCAGCCAGATGCAGGTAGGTGAACAGGATCTGGCCCTTACGCATCCGGTGGTACTCAGCCGCCACCGGCTCCTTCACCTTGAGCACCATCTCAGCCTGGGCCCACACGTCGTCGGCCTGCGGCACAATGCGCGCGCCCGCGGCCAGATAAGCCTCGTCGGGAAATGCGCAGCCGACCCCGGCGCCGCGTTCCACGAGCACCTCATGCCCGCGACGGGTCAGCTCGAGCACCCCGGCAGGAGTGATCGCAACCCGGTACTCGTGGACCTTCAGCTCACCCGGGACACCGATCTTCACCCGGCGTGCCTCCCTCTCAGCCCGACCCGGTGCTCAAGACGACGACAACCGAACGCTACGCCTCGCCTGGACGGCCGACAGTGGCGGGCAAAAGCACAAAAATAGCTATACGGCGATGACATCTCGTGCAAACGTAGTTCTCGACTTTTCGAACTTATCAAGAACTGCGCTCCGTGCAGACGCAGTGGCATACAGGAGTTGCCATGCCGCAAGTATCCGAATCAGATCTGGATGCATTCCGACCGTCATTCACTGGACAAGTGATCACCGCAGCGGACGCCGACTATGACTCGGCGCGCTCGCTGTGGAATGGGTGTTTCGATCACCATCCCGCAGTCATCGCCCGCTGCTTCAGCTCGGCCGACGCCGCCGCCGCCATCGCCTTCGCCCGACAGCAGGACCTGGAGATCTCGGTCCGCGGTGGTGGGCACAGTTTTTCCGGTGTCTCCGCTGCCGAAGGCAGTCTGATGATCGACCTGAGCCAGCTGCGTAAGGTCGTCGTCGATCCGGCTGCCCGTCGGGCGCGTTGCGGCGGCGGGACCACCGGAGCCGATCTCGATGCGGCCTGCCAGCAACACGGCCTGGCCGTCACCACAGGCATGATCAGCCATACTGGTGTCGCTGGCCTCACCTTAGGCGGTGGATTCGGTTGGCTGAGCAGGATAATGGGCCTGAGCATCGACAACCTCGCCGCCGCCGAGGTGGTCTTGGCCGACGGGCGCTGCATCCGAGCATCCGAGGATAACCATCCTGAGCTGTTCTGGGCGCTGCGTGGCGGCGGCGGCAACTTCGGTGTCGTGACCAACTTCGAATACCGGCTACAACCGGTCGGCCCCGAGGTCAATGTCGGTCTGTTGTTCTGGGATCTTGACCACAGCGTGGAGGCGCTGCGCCTGAGCCGCGACGTGGTCGCAGACTTACCGAGGGACAGTTCCTGCGTCATCGTCGGCGGGCTCAACGCTCCGCCCGCACCCTTCGTGCCTGAGCAGTACCACCTCAGACCCGGAAACGCCTTGATCGTCGCCGGATTCTCCTCGGCTGAGCAGCACAAACGGCTGATCGACCCGATCAGAGCGGCGCTGCCGCCACTATTCGAATTCGTCTCGCCCATGCCATACACGGCGCTGCAGCAGATGCTCGATAATGCCGCACCATGGGGTATCCAGGCCTACGATAAATCGCTATATCTCGACCACTTGCCTAACGAGGCGATCGACGTGCTCGCTGAGCACCTCCCCAGCAAGAACTCGCCCATGACCTTCCTGCCGATCCTTCCGCTGGGTGGTGCCTATAGCGACATCGACGACGATGCCACGGCGTTCGGTGGTAGCCGCAGAGCTCGCATCAACTTCGATATGGCCGCGGTGGCACCCAATCCCGAGCTACTTGCCGCCGACCGGGCCTGGGTGCGGGCCTTGTGGGAGAAGCTGCTTCCGTACGCCAACAAGTCAGCCGGATACATCAACTTCATGTCCGAATACGAGCAGGATCGGGTTCGCGAAACCTATGGCCCAGCCAAGTACGAGCGGCTGGCACGGATCAAAACGGAGTACGACCCGGACAACGTATTTCACCTCAACGCGAACATCAAGCCCGCACCAACTGGCTAAACGCGGTTGGCGAAGCGGGTCGGGCGATCCGGCCAGGGGGCATCGGCTGGGCGTGGTTGGGCGATCCCGGCCAGCACCGCGTGTGCGGCGAGCAGCCCGGCGACCGCCGGGCCGTTGACGATCTCGCCGGTCAACACCTGCCGTACCGCGTCGGCCAGCGGCAGCTGGATCACCTCGAGGTCGGCCTCCTCGTCGGTACCCGGGGGCTGGTCGGCCGGGGTCAACCCGCGGGCCAGAAACACTCGTTGCGATTCGTCGCTGAACCCGGGCGAGGGCACCAGGTCGACGAGCAGCGACCAGTCCCGCGCGGTGTAGCCGACTTCCTCGAGCAGCTCGCGCCGGGCAGTCGTCACCGGGTCCTCCCCCGGTGCGTCGAGTAGCCCGGCGGGCAGCTCGCGGATCCGGCGCCCCAGCGGATGCCGGTATTGGTCGATCATCACGACGGACCCGTCGTCGTGCAGCGGCAGGATGACCACCGCCCCGGGGTTCTCGACGACCTCACGCTTGGCCTCGCCGCCACCGGGCATGATCACCTGATCCAGCCGCAATGCGAGGATCTTGCCGACGTACAGGGTGTCGCTGCCGCACACCGCGAACTCGTGCGGGCGGCTCACCGCAGTGTTGCCGGCATCTCGACAGGCAGCCAATCCGCGGCCCGGTAGTTCAGCGCCGCCGCCACGAACGCCACGAACAGCGGGTGCGGTCGGGTGGGCCGGCTGGCGAGCTCCGGATGGGCCTGGGTGCCGACGAAAAACGGGTGCATGCGCTCGGGAAGCTCGACGAACTCAACGAGATGGCCGTCCGGCGACATCCCGCTGATCACCAGGCCCCCGGCTGTGAGCTTGTCCCGGTAGGCGTTGTTCACCTCGTAGCGGTGCCGGTGCCGCTCGGAAACCTCGGTAGCGCCGTAGGCCCGGGCCGCTATCGAGTCCGGCTCAAGCACCGCCGGATAGCTCCCCAGCCGCATCGTCCCACCCATGTCGCGCTGACCGGCCACGACGTCAGTCTGATCGGCCATGGTGGAGATCACCGCGTGGGCCGTCGCCGCATCGAACTCAGTCGAATCGGCACCGTCGAGGCCGGCCAGGTTGCG
>JBHELN010000150.1:0-2832 GCA_046263115.1 Pseudonocardiaceae bacterium
GTGCCGATGACGTTGAGCTCTTTCATCGCACTGCGGCCGTTTGTGGGCGCGCCAGAGCTACCCGGAGTGGCGCTGAGCGAGGCGTGCACCACGGTGTCGGCCTTCGCGTCAGAGATCACCTTGGCGATCAATGGACTGCGCAGGTCGACAGGGACGAATTCGGCGCGCCCCAGCCGTCGCGACAGCTCCGGGCGCGGCGGCACGGCGTCGACGGCGATAACACGATCGATGGTGGGATCGGCGGCGAGCCGGGCTGCCAGCTGCCCACCGACGAAGCGGCTCGCCCCGGTAACCAGAACCGTGGACGGCGACATGCTGCCTCCTGCGCCCGCCGAGGCGCTGAACCTACTTCTTCAGCTTGCGGCGCTGCACCCGAGTCTTTCGCAGCAGCTTGCGATGCTTCTTCTTGGACATGCGCTTACGGCGTTTCTTGATCACCGAGCCCATGCTCGGCCTCCTTGCTGGTCGTCGTCATGGATGCGCGTGCATAGCGTCCATCATCGGAGCCCATCATCTGGGCCCGACGGCGGGCGCGATTCGGCCGCCCAGGTTACCCCTGATCGGATCTGCGACCAGCACCCGTCCCGATCATCTCATCCCGCATCGAAGTATGCGTTCTCCAGGTAACCATGCACGGCCACTTCCGGTACCCGGAAAGATCGACCGACTCGTACCGCGGGCAGTTCGCCCGCGTGCACCAGCCGGTAGACCGTCATCTTGGATACCCGCATCATCGCGGCTACTTCGGCGACCGTGAGGAACTGCACCTTGGTCGGCCCGGCTTGGTCGTTCATCAGCATGGGTCATCGCGTCCTCACCACGTCGCGCGCCGCTGGGCTTCCCCTCCCGCGGTCCGTGACGCATTTGTTCTGATGAGAGTAGCGGGACTGGTGGTGGCCATGCGACTCCGATTAGTTGAAGTTAACCTCTGAAGTTAGTTGACCTCTGAAATTAGTTGACTCTGAAGTTAGTTGGCCTCCGAAGGAGTTGACCTCAGTCGCGGTGAGCTGCTCCGAGTTCGACTGATCGATCCCGGGCCGCTTCGATAGCGGCCAGCAACGCGGCCCGTACCCGATGGCGCTCCAGTTCGCGGATCGCCATGATCGTCGTGCCGCCTGGGGACGTCACCGCCTCGCGCAGCAGCACCGGGTGATCCCCGGTCTCGCGCAGCATCCGGGCCGCGCCGACGGCGGATTGGGTGATCAGTTCGGTGACCAGCGGGCGGGGCAACCCGAGCAGGATGCCCGCGTCGATCATCGCCTCGACCAGGTAGAAGAAGTAGGCCGGTCCGGACCCGGACAGCGCAGTGACCGCGTCCTGCTGGCTTTCCGGGACCCGGACCACCTTGCCCACGCAGCCCAGGAGTTCCTCGGTCAGCTCCAGATGCGCGTCGGTGGCGAAGCGGCCGGCGGATATCACGCTCATCGCCTCGCCAACCAGCATCGGAGTGTTGGGCATCACCCGCACCACCGGCACGCCGTCGGGCAGCCGGCGCTCGTAGAGCGCGGTGGGCAGGCCGGCGCACAGGCTGACCACCAGGGTTGTCGAGCTGACTGACTCGGCCAGTTCGGCCAGCAACGGGTCGATATCTTGCGGCTTCACCGCGACGACGAGGACATCAGCCTTCCGCGCGGCAGTAGGAGTGTCCACTGCGCGGACCCCGTAGGCCTGCTCGAGCTGCGCAGCCCGATCCGGATAGCGCTCGGTGAAAATCAGGTCCTCCCGGCTGCGGCCACCGTTGAGCAGCCCCGACAGCAAGGCTTCACCGATCTTGCCTGCGCCCAGCACAGCAATCGTGGTCATGGCCGCAGGGTGCCAGACCCCGTGCGCCTGATGCGATACCCCAGATGCGATGTCACTGGGGCAGCAAGGCACGAAGGAAGAAGGCGACGTTGCTGGGCCGCTCGGCGAGCCGCCGGGTGAGGTAGGCGTACCAGTCCGAGCCGTAGGGCAGGTACACCCGGACCGTGGCGCCGGCTGCTGCCAGGCGTCGCTGCTCGGCTGGACGCACGCCGTAGAGCATCTGGTACTCGTAACTGCCCGGTGGGCGCCCGTACCAGCGGGCCCGCTGCCCCACGATGTCGATCAGCCGCGGATCGTGGGTGGCGAACATCGGATAGCCAGGCGACGCCAGCAGGAGGTCGGCGCAACGCACAAAGCTGAGCGCGACCTCGTGCGAGGTCCGGAATGCCACTGTAGGCGGTTCGGCGTAGGCGCCCTTGCACAGCCGCACCCGGGCACCCTGGGCAGCCAATTCCTGGCAGTCGTCCAGGGTGCGGTGCAGCTGTGCCTGCACGACCGCTCCGGTCAGCGGCCAGTTGCGGCGTAGCTCGGCGTGCACCCGTAGGGTGGAGTCGGTGACGGTGTGGTCTTCGGCGTCCAGGGTGACGGTTGTACCGGCCTGGTGCGCCGCGGCGCAGATCCGTGACGCGTGACCCAACGCCAGTTCCTCATCAAGCCGCTGGCCGACCGCGGACAGCTTCACGCTCACCTCGGCTCTGCTGGTCAGCCCCGCGGCCGTCAAGCGGGCCAGCAGATCCAGGTAGGCCCGCACGGTGGACTCCGCACCCGCGTCGTCCACGACGCTTTCGCCGAGGTGGTCCAGGGTCACCGACAGGTTGTCGGCCACCAACGCGGTAGCGGCGTCCACCGCCTGTTCGGCGTGCACGCCCGCCACAAAGCGATCGACCACATAGCGGCTGACCGGTGCCGTCGCGACCAGCCGGCGTACCGCCGGATTGCCGGCAGCGGCCAGGATCAGCGAGCGCAGCACAACACGCACGCTAGCCCGCACCCTCGACGCGGTGGCTTCCCGTGCACAGTGTCATGATC
>JBHELN010000151.1:0-12171 GCA_046263115.1 Pseudonocardiaceae bacterium
CGCTGGTACTCCAAGTCGCCCTCGGCCACCAAGACCACATCATGGTGTTCGGCGATGATTGGCCGACCGCGGATGGGACCTGTGTCCGCGACTACATCCACGTGGTCGATCTCGCCGATGCTCATGAGCGGGCACTAGAGCAGGCCGTGCCCGGGCAGCACCGGATCTACAATTTGGGTAACGGAACCGGCTTCTCGGTGCGGCAGGTGCTGGACACCTGCCGGCAGGTCACTGGGCACCCGATTCCGGCGCAACCCGCGGCGCGGCGGCCGGGCGATCCAGCGGTCCTGATCGCCTCCAGTGATCGCGCGCGTGCCGAGTTGGGCTGGAAGCAGGAACGCTGCGACCTCGGTGTGATCATCGCAGACGCCTGGCAGTTCGCTCAGGCCCGCCGCGACACACACTGATTGCTGCAGATCACGCGTTACGTCGGCGTCGTGGGGTGCGGGACCGGCGGGCAGGCCGTCGCAGGGCGGCGGCAGCGTCTCTTGCGACACCGTGCAACAGCTCCGGGGGCAGCCCTCCGTCCAGCGCAGCCCGCAGCAATCCGGACAACGAGTGATGGGGACAGGCCTGCTGCGCAGCGTCCAGTGCGACGCCCGCTAACGCACCGTCGCCGCGCAAGTAGGCGGTAAGCGCCAGCAGTGCCGCCGGTTCAGCTCGCTCTGGTGCGGGGGTGGCGCGGACGAGGGCCAGCCAGAGCCGCTCCGCGGCGACCGCTCCGGAACCCGTGCACCAGGGCAGGCAGGCGTCCCGGACCCGGTGGTCGCATAGCGCGGAGGCCACCTCGGCGACGACCCTGTCGCTCAACGCCACGTTCCCTGCAGCCGCCGCCCGGTGCAATTGCTCCAACTGCGCGAATCGTTGCTTTACCAGCCGAGCGCTCATCGGGTGCTCAGCGTCGGCCGCGTCCAGCAGCGCCGCACGACGTTGCAACGTTGCGGGATCTTCGGTGGCCAACAGCTCGGCCAGCTCCTCCCGGCTACCGAAGGTCACCGCACCGGCCGCTACCGTGGCAGCCGCCACGGGGCTAGCCGCCGGATCGGCCACGGTCCCGGTACACAGGGAATCGTCATAACAGCGCCACGGCGCGCCGCGTTTGGTCTCCGTAGTCCACGCCGCAAGCATCACGGGCAGTCCCGCACCGGCCAGTACGTCGTGAAGCACATTAACCAACGTGCGGTGTGGGAGATCGTCATCGGCAGTTGCAGCGCCCCCTATGACGACCAGCGCAACGCCAGTGGGCCGCGTTCTAGCGACGGGTAGTAGCAGCTGCTCGGCCAGTCGCCGCGCCTGGTCTGGCATGACCAGATCAGTCCGCAACGTCAATCCCAAGTTCCTGCCATGCAGCGCCAAAATCACCACGGAGTCGTGGGGGTGGAAACCGAGGAGATGAGGGACGGCGGCGATCAGCTCGGACGGGTCGGATAGCCGGATACTGCCGGCGGTAGGTGCGCTCATGCCGCTGAACAGTTCTCCTGCAGTACCGCCGGGTACAGCCACGCGGTCGCCGGCTGTGGACTGCGGGGGCAATGTGGACTACCGCGCCGTCAAATCCCTTGCCGTGAGCGGACTGTCGGCGGCGGACGTTATGCTGCCCCGCCGCAACGCCCCTCGACCGCCGCCCGCGGCCGTCGGCAGGCATAGGTCACCGCCGGGGGCAAGTTCCACCAAACCGTGCGGGTGGTGAGCACCTCGTCAAAAACCTCGCCGAGCAACGTGCGGAACTGCCGTGCCCGGGTCATCGACAGTGCGTGCACGTACGCGAAGGTCGTGAAGCAACCCCCGGTCGCCAGGGAACGCGCCGCCGCGTTCACAATCGCTCGTTGCGCGTCCGGGTCGATCAGTGACCAGGGCAGCCCGCTGATCACCGCATCCACCGCGGGCATGTGGTGCGTGGCGAACAACCGTTCCAGCTCAACGGCGTCACCGACCAGCACGTCGACGCCTGGGTGCTCGGCGCGCAGGTAGTCGGCCAGTACCGGGTCGATCTCGACGGCCACATGGCGCCCCCGGCCACCGAGCCGACACCCGATTGCGGCCGTGACCGACCCGGTGCCTGGCCCGAGCTCAACCACCACCGGCTCACCGACGCGGGGTACCACGGCCGCCAGTCGAGCCGCCAGCTGCGACGAGCTCGGTGCCACCGCGCCTACCGTGGCCGGGCTGCGCACGACGGCAGCGAGGAACGCGACAACATGTCGCGACAGCAGCGGCATGCTGCCAGATCCTGCCGCCGGGACGCCACGTTGTGAAATCGATCTCCAGCAACTAGCGGAGTGTCGAGCTTCTCGTTCGAGCTGAGGCCAGGGCGGGATCCGTCCCCACGCTGCGTGCCGGACGCTGCCCTTAATCCCCTCGCGGCTCGGGGTGAACCGCGACGGGATGATTGAGCAGGGGCATCGCGTTATCCATGTTATGGATACCGAGCTGTATCGCGTCGAGGAGCGGCCGAGCCGGGTTGGCATGGTGTTGGTGCATGCCCTGACCGGATTCGTCGATGCAGGCCAGGCTGGGCACTTGGCAGTGACCCATCTATTGGAGAATCTGGAGCATCGGTTGGTGGCCACGTTCGACATCGACCAGCTCCTGGACTATCGCTCCCGCCGTCCGATGATGATCTTTGATGAAGACCGGTGGGCGGGTTATGAGCGCCCCGAGTTGGTGCTGTACGAGGTCGAGGATTGCGCGGGTACCAGATTCCTGCTGCTCACCGGCCCGGAGCCGGATCTGCAGTGGGAGCGGTTCGCGGATGCTATCCGGGAGTTGGTGGACGACTTCGGGATAACGCTGACGGTGGGTCTGGGCGCGGTGCCGATGGCGGTACCGCACACCCGGCCGGCGATGGTCACTGCACATGCGACCCGGCGAGAGCTGATCTCCGGCTATCAGCGGTGGTTCCAAACAATGCAGATTCCCGGTCACGCCGGGGCGCTGGTGGAGCTTCGGTTGGGCGAAGTCGGGCATGATGCGATGGGCTTCGTCGTGCACGTGCCCCACTACCTGGCGCGGATGGAGTACCCGGAATCGGCCCGGGGCCTGCTGGAACATCTGGCCCGCAGCAGTGGACTGGACCTACCCGTAGACGCGCTGCTCCCCGCTGCGCAGCGGGTGCTGGAGGAGGTCAACGAACGCCTCGCCCGGTCCCCGCAGAGCATGAAGGTGGTGACCAACCTGGAGGAGCAGTTCGACGCTGTCATGAGCGACTCGCAGCGACGGTCCCTGCTGTCCGCCGATGCCGGGCCGTTGCCCACCGGTGATGAGATCGCCGCGGAACTCGAGCAGTTCCTCGCCGAGCAGGACAGCCCAGGCGAGAACTGACGCCGCGCCGGCCGCCGCTCCAGTCAGCTGCCAGGGAGCTGGCCGAGGGTCACCGTGACGGTTCGGGTAGCGCCCTGCGGGGTGATCAACGTCACTGGGACCCGCTGTCCCGGATCGAGGTTGGCCAGCACCTGGGCCAGTTCGGCACTCTGCTGCACCGGCGTGTTGTTGACCGCAGTGATTACTTCGCCTGGCTGCACGCCAGCCGCCGCGGCCGGGCCGTCAGGCATCACCCCTACCACCCCCATACCCGCGGGCTGGCCGTCCGGACCGACCACTGTGACCACCCGCACGCCCAATTCGGCGCGGTGAGAGTTGACCACGTGGCCGTCGTGGGCGATCAGCTGCCCGGCGATGTCGGTGACGAGGTGGCTGGGAATCGCGAAGCCGATGCCCGGTGCGGCGCCGCCAAGACCTTCCGCTTGCGGTTCCAGCGCGGCCAGCGTGGGAATGCCGATGACGTCGCCGGCCAGGTCGACCAGCGCGCCACCACTGTTACCCGGGTTAATCGCGGCGCTGGTCTGGATGATCTCGGGAAGGGTCGCCCCCGGTCCGCTTCCGGTGGGCTCGGTGACAGTGCGGCCGGTGGCCGAGATGATGCCGTTGGTGACGCTCCCGGTCAGCCCGAGCGGGTTGCCCATGGCCATCACGATCTGGCCGACCTGCAGCCTGGTGGAGTCGCCGAAATGCGCCGGATGAAGCGAGGGCGGTGGCTGATCGAGCTTGATGACCGCGAGATCGTCCGGCGGGTAGGCACCGACGAGTGTGGCCGGGATCGTTTTCGGGCTGTCTGCCAGCCGTACCTGGAACTTCGTCGCCTGATCCACGACGTGGGCGTTGGTGACGATGTCGCCCTTGGTATCGAAGACGACCCCGGAGCCGAGGGCTCGATCGGTGGTGATTTGCACGACGGACGGCAACACCTTGGCCACCACGCTGATGTAAGCCTGCTCCACGGGCGCGTTCGCCGGCACCGGCGCTGGACTGGACGTGCTCTGGCCGGCGGTCGCGCCGGCTGCACATCCGGGCAGGCTGATCACTGCGGTGGTCAGCGCGATCGCCAGTGCGGAGCGGGTCGGCTTCATCGTCGGCTCCCGGCAACTGATCGAGTCCGGCCGGCCCGGACGGCGTGGTCGTCGTTCACGGCGGCTCCACTGGCAATTCGCTGTGCCAGCCGCGACGCCAGGGCCATGATCGTGAGGGCGGGGTTGGCGCTGCCCTGGGTGGGGCAGACCGATCCGTCGGCGAGGAAGAGGTTGGGCACCGCCCAGGCGCGCTGGTTGGCGTCGACGACGCTGTGCTCCGGAGAGCTGCCCATCCGGGCACCGCCGATGAGATGGGCGAAGCGCTGGATAGTAAGCACGTCCTGGGCGTCGGCGGCGTGCAGGATGTCGGTGATCACCTTGGTCGAGTACGCCATGTTCGCCTTGTCGTTGTCGCTCAGGGTGTAGTCCATCCGAGCGACCGGCTGGCCGTAGGGATCGGTTTCGTCGGCAAGCGTGATGCGGTTGTCCGGATGCGCCAACAGCTCATTGAGCACGCCGATGGTGGCCCAATGGTTGTAGTCGCGCATGTACTCGCGCAGCGCCCGGCCCCAGTGCCCGTCGGCCAGCACGTGCTCGGCCCAGCCGATGGGCATCGGAGACACGGTCTGGATAGAGAATCCCCGGGCGAAACCGCGGCTTGGGTCGGTCTCGTAGAACTGCTCGCTGGAGATCTCGGGCGGCGGCGCCTTGTACATCCGCAGCTCGTAAGGCCACCGGCCGGCGGTCTGGGTAGCACCCTGCACCATGATGTAACGGCCGACCTGGTCGGAGTTGTTGCACAACCCGTGCGGGAAGCGCCGGCTCACCGAGGCCAGCAACAGCCGTGGCGTCTCGATCGAGTAGCCGGCAACCGCCACATACCGGGCGCGCTGCAGCCGGTGAGCACCGTCGGATTCGGTGGTATACACCACCCCGCGGGCCCTGCTGGAGTCCTGCTCGATGTCTACTTGCAGGGCCATGCAGTTGGCTCGCACTTCCACGCCGTGGGCCAGCGCATCGGGCAGGTGCGTGACATAGGGACTGGCCTTGGCGTTGACCTTGCAGCCCTGCAGGCAGTAACCGCGGTAGATGCAATGCGGGCGGTTTCCGAACGTGCCATTGACGATCCCCACCGGTCCGACCCGCATTTCGATCCCGCAGCGCAACGCGCCCTCGCGCAGCTTGTCGGCGGCGCCAGAGACCGGATGCGGGGAAAACGGGTAGCGATGCGGGTAGCCCCACGGCCAGTCCTGACCCGCCACCGGTAACTCGGCCTCCACCTGCTCGTAGTGCGGACGCAGATCTTCGTACTCGATCGGCCAGTCCGCGCCCACGCCGTCGGCGGTATACGTGGACAGATCGCTGGGGTGGAAGCGGGGGGTGTAGCCGGCGTAATGGACCATCGACCCGCCCACCCCGCGCCCGGAGTTGTTTTTCCCCAGCTCGATTGGGTCGGCTCCGCCGATGATCCGCTTCTGCGTCCAGTACAGCGGATGGCTGCCGGCCTCGTCGGAGACCCAGTCCTCGTCGGGGTGCCAGAATGGCCCCGCTTCGAGAATCACCACCTGCCAGCCGCGCCGGGCCAGCCGCTGGGCCAGCACCGACCCCCCTGCGCCGGCTCCGACGATGACGAGATCAATCTCGTCGTCATCGCGGTACCGAGCCATCGTGGCCTCGCCCGGCAAATCCCGGGAATGCACATCGAGCAGGAAACGGGAGTCGTTGTCCCGAGGCCCGATCGATCCCTTGAGGATCCCCCGCCAAAACGTGCCCATCGCTCCCCTGCCACGACTGTCAGTTATCGACGACCTGCACCGGATCCTCGTCTGTGGCGCCGGGCTTTTCGAAGGGCTCCCGCACCGCGGGACCCTCGGCACCGGGACCGCCCAGGCGCATGAACCCCCGGGGATAGGCCGGGCCACCGAAGCCGATCTCGTTCCACGCCCAGGGGTGGGAGTAGAACGCGGCGAGCGCGGCCCGCATCACCACCGACCAGGCGCGGGTGACGTTCAGCTTGTCCCAGGCCCCCCCCGACCAGCCGGCCCTGCGCGAACTGAGCCACCATCGCCTCCCGCTGGACGTCGGTGCAGCCGGCGAAGCCGGCCTGATAGCCCTGGGTCGCGGTGTGGTCCAGCCCACGCAGCACCAGCCGCCAGGTGTCGCGGTCATCGGGCATATCGGCGTACTGGTAGCCGTCGAGCCGCCCGTCAGCAAGTTTGCTGTCGACCATCTCGGCAACCGGAACGCGGGGCTCGCAGTCTTGAGCCAAGACAGTGTCGCAGAAAGCCCGCAGCACCAGTTCCTCCTGCGCGGTGAAGAAACGCAGCGGACCGGGCCGGTCCAGCCGGGCCAGCACCACCTTCTTGGTGGCCTGATCCCAGGTGTCGACCGCGTCGAGCACGTCGAAGTCGGGGTAACGCCCAATCATCTGCGGGGTGGTGCCCCGCCGTTGCCGGGGCAGCCACGAGGGGTGCGGCGGCGTTCCGCCGGGACGGCGCTTGGGCAGGTGATCGGGGCTTCGCAGGTCGGGCACGGGCTCACTGCTCCCGGCGGAGCAAAGCCGCGAGCAGACCCATGCCGCCGACCATGGCCATCATGCTGGGTGCGGAGATCGGGGGACCCATCGGCAGGTTGTAGGAGTACAGCCGCCAGCCACCGGGCTTGCGGGCCACTCCACGAGCGTGGAAGTACTCCCCGAGCAGCCCGTTGGCGACATACAGCGCCGCGGTCAGCGGCAACGCGGTCTTGGCGCAACGCCGGGAGAACACTCCCCCGATGCCGGCCACCACCAGCGGTGGGGTCAGCACGATCGGGCTCCACATCCACTTGTTCCCGAAGCTGGCCTTGTAGTGCTCTAGATAGATCTCGGCGCCGGTGACTACAGCGGCCGCCGCGGTCAACCCGGACAGCGCTCGCTCAAACCGCCCGTGCTCCACATTCCATACCAAGCGGTCGATCACATGCTCGGCACCGGCTACCGAGCCATGGTGGGCAGCCGGGCCGCGATGCCCCGCAGGCTCGGCGGCGCCTGGGACAGACTTTGGCCGTGTTCGGCTGCTCCTGCGGGCCACGTCGTCACCTCAGCCTTCGCTTGCGGCGCAGAACCGCCGACGTGCCACCGGACGCAGGTGCACCGCTGGCTGTCGGCTTGGGCCAGGCATTCCCCGTGATCGTTGCGGTTACGCACGTAGTGATCTGGGTCACATTGCTGTGTTAATGCGTGACCCGCCGGGAGACGCGGCGGCGTGCGCTAGCCGTGGCAGCAATGGCAGTGAGATGCTCGGTGAGTGCGGCTGCTCGGCACGCTTGGCATCGCGTCCGCTGCCGCGTGGGCGTATCTCGTCGCCGGGCACGGCGGCTTCTGGCGCACCTCGACGCGCCTCCCGGTGGAACCACTGGAACCCGACCGCTGGCCCAGCGTGGGGATTGTGGTCCCGGCGCGGGACGAGGCTGCGGTACTTCCCGAGACGCTGCCCACGCTGCTCGGCCAGGACTACCCGGGCGAACTCGCGGTGTGGCTCGTCGACGACGGGAGCAAGGACGGCACAGCAGCACTCGCGCACGCTGTGGCCCAACGGGGCACCGGCCGAGCGTCGCTCACCGTTCTGACCGCCCCGCCCCCGCCGCCGGGCTGGACTGGCAAGCTCAACGCTTTGCATCGCGGAGTGGCGGCGGCCGAGGCCGCCGGTGTGGACCTGCTGCTACTCACCGACGCCGACATCGCCCACCACCGGTCGTCGGTGCGCCGGCTGGTCGCCACAGCGTTGGCAGACGAGCGCGACGTGGTGTCGCTCATGGCGCTGCTGCACATTCAGACCGGCTGGGAGCGCATCCTTGTGCCGGCGTTCGTCTACTTCTTCGCCCAGCTCTACCCGTTCCCGCGGGTGGCCCGTCCCGGCGGCTGGACCGCCGCAGCCGCCGGCGGCTGCATTCTGCTGCGCCGCACGGCACTGCAGCGCGCCGGGGGCCTGTCGCGCATTCGCGGCGACCTCATCGACGACGTTGCGCTGGGCCGGTTGCTCAAACGTTCGGGCGCGCGGACGTGGCTGGGCTTCACCGGCGACCCCCCCGAGGTCCGCAGTATTCGGCCCTATCCCCGCATCACCGACCTCTGGGCCATGGTCGTCCGCACCGCCTATACCCAGCTGCGCCGATCACCGGTACTGCTCGCCGGCACGATCACCGCCCTGGGCCTGCTCTACGTCGTCCCTCCCGTCGCCGGAGTCACCGGCCTGGTCCGGCGCTCACCAGTGCCCGCCATGACCGGGCTTGGCGCGTGGGCAGCCATGGCCATCACCCAAGCTCCGGTGTTGCGGCTCTACGGCCTTTCGCCGCTGCGCGGGCTCGCGCTGCCAGCAATCGCGACGCTGTATGCCGCCATGACAGTGGACTCAGCGCGCCGCTACGCCACCGGCCGCGGCGGCGCGTGGAAGGGACGGTTCGCGCATTCGGGAGTGCCTCACACCACCGTCGCCGAGTTCTACACCACGGCTGTTCCACATCGAACACACCGGCGCGGTATCGAACTCGGCGACAGCGGAGCACCGCCAAAGTAGCATTTGTTGCTTGCTTTCAGCTGCAGCCGCTGGTCGAGCCACAGCCCTCGCAGACATAGCACGATCCGGCGGGCCGCATCTTCGTTCCGCATGTCATGCACAGCGGCGCATCGGCAGCCTTGCCCAACTGCAGTTCGAGCAGCTCAGTGGAGCTGCCCACATAGATAGGGGCCGGGCGAGCCTGCACTGGCGGAACTTGGGTATTGGAGTCCACCGAGGCGCGAAGGGTTTCGATATCGATGCCGCTACCGGCATCGACACCATAGTCGGCGGACACCTGCATGGTGCGCTCTTCGGCGGAGAGAATGCCCAGTTGCTCACGCTTCTCCTTGGGCAAGTAGTCCAACGCCAGCCGACGAAACAGGTAGTCCACCACGCTGGTCGCCATCCGCACATCCGGATCATCGGTCATCCCAGCCGGCTCGAAACGCATATTGACGAACTTCGAGACGTAGGTCTCCAGCGGCACTCCGTATTGCAGGGCTATCGAGATCGCTATCGAGAAGGCGTCCATCACACCGGCCAGGGTGGAGCCCTGCTTGGACATCTTGACGAAGAGTTCGCCGAGCCCATCGTCTGGATAGCACCCTGCCGTCAGGTAACCTTCGGCGCCACCTACCGTGAACGAAACCGTTTCGCTGGGCCGCTTTTTGGGCAGCCGCTTACGCACCGGTCGAGCCTCGATCGCTGCCTTATCCGTTACAGTAGCGCCTGACTTACCGGTCGACAGCGGTTGGCCAACCTTGCAGTTGTCCCGATAGATAGCCAGCGCTTTGATCCCCATCTTCCACGATTGGAGGTAGATCTCCTCGACGTCGGCGATAGTGGCCGTCTCCGGCATATTAACGGTCTTGCTGATGGCTCCTGAGATGAACGGCTGGGTGGCCGCCATCATCCGCACGTGACCCATCGGCGAAATGGCCCGCTCGCCCATGGCGCAGTCAAAGACCTCATAGTGTTCGGGGCGCAGTCCTGGGGCATCGATCACATGGCCGTGCTCGGAGATGTATTCGATGATCGCCTCGGTCTGCTCCTGCTGGTAACCCAAAGCGGTGAGCGCCTTGGGTACCGTCTGGTTGACGATCTGCATAGACCCGCCGCCGACCAGCTTTTTGAACTTGACGAGCGAAAAATCCGGCTCGATACCGGTCGTATCACAGTCCATCATGAAACCAATGGTTCCAGTCGGCGCCAAGACGCTGGTTTGAGCATTTCGCCAACCATTTTTTTCACCGATCCGGAGTCCATCTTGCCATGCTTTGGTAGCAGCCTTCTGAACGGCGCGGTCATTGTGGTCGTAGGTGCGGATCAGATCGTTGGCGGCGGCGTGCTTACGCATGATCCGCTGGTGCGGCTCAGCATTGCGAGCATAGCCTTTGTATGGCCCGACGACACCGGCAAGTTCCGCGGAACGTCTGTACGCAGTGCCCGTCATCAACGAGGTAATCGCGGCCGCCAGAGCACGTCCACCATCGGAGTCGTAGGCGTGACCGGTGGCCATCAGCAACGCCCCTAGGTTGGCGTAGCCGATGCCGAGCTGCCGAAAAGCCCTGGTGGTCGCCCCTATTGTTTCGGTCGGAAAGTCCGCAAAGCAGATCGAGATGTCCATCGCGGTGATGACGAGCTCCACTGTCTTAGCGAACAGTTCGGCGTCGAAGGTGAGGTCCTCACGAACAAACTTCATCAGATTGATCGATGCAAGGTTGCAACTCGAGTTGTCGAGGTGCAGATACTCGCTGCATGGATTGGACGCGGTAATGCGGCCAGATTCTGGGCAGGTGTGCCAATCATTGATCGTGTCATCGTACTGTATGCCGGGATCAGCGCATTCCCACGCAGCTTTCGTGATATCCCGGAACAGCTCCTTGGCCCGCACAGTCTCGATGATTTCGCCGGTGGTCCGAGCACGCAGTCCGAATCCGCTATCGGTCTCCACGGCTCGCATGAACTCGTCAGACACCCGGACCGAGTTGTTGGCGTTCTGGTACTGAACCGAAGTGATGTCCTTACCACCGAGATCCATGTCGAAACCGGCATCACGAAGTACTCGGATTTTACGTTCCTCGGAAGCTTTGGTCTGCACGAACTCGGCAATATCGGGATGATCGACGTCAAGCACCACCATCTTGGCGGCCCGCCGGGTCGCCCCACCTGATTTGATGGTACCCGCCGACGCGTCCGCGCCGCGCATGAAGCTGACTGGTCCGGACGCTGTACCACCCGAGGAAAGCAGTTCTTTCGACGAGCGGATACGGGAAAGGTTCAGGCCCGCCCCAGAGCCGCCCTTGAAGATCAGCCCTTCTTCGCGATACCAGTTGAGAATCGAATCCATGGTGTCGTCGACGGAAAGAATAAAGCATGCAGAGACTTGTTGCGGAGAATTCGTGCCGACGTTGAACCAGACCGGGGAGTTGAAGCTGAACACCTGGTTCAGCAGCATCCAGGTCAACTCATGAGAAAAAATCTCCTTATCAGTGTCGGTGGCGAAATATCCGTGCTGCACACCGGCGGTGGTATAGGTCGTCACCACTCGGTCGATCAGCTGGCGCAGGCTGGACTCGCGCTGCGCGCTGCCTACTGCACCGCGGAAATACTTGCTGGTCACGATGTTGACCGCGTTGACCGACCAGAAGTCGGGGAACTCCACGCCGCGCTGTTCGAAGTTGACCGTGCCGTCCCGCCAGTTGGTCATCACCACGTCACGGCGCTGCCACGTCACCTCATCGTAGGGATGACGGTTCTCGGTGGTGTAGACGCGCTCGACCCGCAGCGCTCGCTTGAGCTGCGCGGCATGCGACGATCCTGCGGCTCCCCCGTCGACGCCAGCCGGAGTCCCGACGGTTTCGGTCATCCCTCGTCCCTCTCAATCGCTGTATGCATACTCCCGGATCCAGGTCTCCCCGTCCGGAGCGGTCGAATGCTTGGTCGTGCTTTCGTGGGCCACTACGAGTCGATCAGTTCACGCCAGGCTCCTCCTTGTGGCACTGCGAGTGCCGGCCTGGGAGCTCCCGCAGGGCACGGATCTCCTTCTCGAAGTCCTCGATCGAGGAGAACGCCCGATACACGCTGGCGAAACGCAGGTAGGCCACCTCGTCGAGGTCCCGCAACGGGCCAAGGATGGCCAACCCGACTTCCTGGCTGGGTACCTCGGCGCTGCCCATGGAGCGGATCTCTTCTTCAACACGATGAGCAAGCTGTTGTAGCGCGTCCTCATCAACCGGTCGCCCCTGGCATGCCCGGCGCACTCCGCGCACGACCTTGTCGCGACT
>JBHELN010000152.1:0-14059 GCA_046263115.1 Pseudonocardiaceae bacterium
CTGAGCGGCACTGGACTCCTCGCGGTCGCTTGGATAGCTGAACTGTGCAGTCATTGGCTGTCTTCCGGTTCAGGAGAGAGGTACACCTCGTAGAGTTCGGCGAACAGCGGTCCGGCGTTCGACGCGGCTTGTGGTCCCCAGACCTGCACGGGGTCGAACCGGACAACGTAGACAGGACAGGGCTCTCCCAGTCCGTCGGCACCCGTCGAGCAGGAATAAGCGTAGTTACCCTCGAAAACCCGTTCGACCGTACCGCTGCGGCCACGTAAATAACCCGGAAGCCGGGTGTGATCTTCCACCGGTGGATTGCGGACGGTCACCTGGTCGCCGACCCCGAACGCTGGGGACGCTGGCCCGCGCCGCGGCGAGTCACCCTCGCGCAGGTAACGGATGACCTGGTCGTCGATCGCCTCGCTGTCGAACTGCGGGAGGGATGCGGCAGTGTCGTGGCGGTAACGCTCGCGGACCGCGTCAAGCTCACGCCGTGTGAGGTAGCCGTTATCGATCAGATACGCGGTGATGCCGCCCAACCATTTCTCGTAGTAGCGGTACTGGAAGTACGCAAACGGATTCATCGCCTCGGCGCCCTTGCGCAGATCCGCCCACGTCCACGTCGAGGTGAACGCGGTGGGCACCTTGTCGAGGTCGTAACCCGGCAACGCGTCGCGCAGCGAACTGCTCAGCCCCATCAGCGCGACGTGGATCCCGAAGATCCGCCGCTCCCAGTCCTCGACGAAAACTCGCTTCTCGAAATCAAGCGGACCGTCCAGGCCTTCGAGCCCTCCCAGGTAGTGCTGGAGTTTCACGCGGTCATCTCCTGGGCTAGCTGCAATTCGCGTCCGCGGCACAGCGCGTCCTCGACTATCTCCGACAAGATACCGACAGCTCACCTATGATCACAGCGCTGCGGGCATCATCGTCAGCTCAGGTGCGCGAGCGGGGTGCGGATTGCGACTCTCCCCGTAGCGGCGCGATAGAAGGCACTCGCACACCAGACGAGCCGAATGCCCAGGCCATCGACCTGGGGATTCTCGGTGGAGCTGCTTGTTGCTTACTCGCACCCCCTTCCGAGACCGTGAAATGCAGAAACACTGCGCGGGCCACCCGACCAACGACCGAGTCGAGCTCGCGCGATCAGTTCTGCGTCGAGTCACGAGCGTCAAGCACACTCATCGCGATGCGTCGCAGTCCAGGTGCGCTGACCGGCGGAAATATCCAGCGCTTCACGCCATGAATGGGCATCATCACCCTTCACAGCGCCATACTGGTACCATCATCCAGTACGACCGAGAGATGAGACACGATGGCGATGTCAGCAAGCGAAGCCCGCAAGCGCCTGTTCCCGCTGATCGAACAGGTCAACGACGACCAGGAGCCGGTGGAGATCGTCTCCAAGGCCGGCACCGCCTACCTGGTCTCCGCTGACCAATGGCGCTCGCTCATGGAGACCGCCTACCTTCTGCGGTCCCCCGCCAACGCAGAGCGCCTCCTGCGCAGCATCGCCGACGCCGAAGCCGGTCGCACCGAAGTCCAAGAGCTCATTGACCCTCAGCACGACGTCGCGTGAAGATCAGCTTTACCCGCGCCGGATGGGAGGACTACACCTCCTGGACCAACGAACGGCCGATCCTCAAGCGCATCAACCGCATGATCGAAGAAGCGGCCCGCGACCCCGCAACCGGCATCGGCAAGCCCGAGCGCCTGTCCCACAACCTGTCCGGCTACTGGTCACGCCGCATCACCGACGAACACCGCCTCGTCTACCAGCTCCGCGACGAAGAACTGATCATCGTGCAAGCCAGGTACCACTACTGAAGTACCAGTAACACCACGCACATGGCGACCTAGCACCTGACGACATCTACTCGCACCCGCTGAACCACGGATGCCCAGGCCAGCGGGCATCCGTCAGTCGGTGGACCTTAGGGGAACTTACTACAACACAAAACCCAAGGTAGAAGCCCTGGAAAAGCTGCTCCGCAAGCTGCCCGACCCCACGGCGGCGATGTCCCCACCTACCCAACGGCGCCAACCAGGACGTATACGACATCTCGAACCCGACCAGGTTGAGAAGCTCATCGCTGGCTACGAGGCCGGCGCAACCGTATACGAACTGGGCGACCTGTTCGAGATCGACCGAAAGACGGTCAGCTGGATCTTGCGCCGGCACGACATACCGATGCGTCGAACCGGCCTGCGCCCCAAACAAATCGATGAGGCTGCGCAACTCTACAAGGACGGCTGGTCCACCGCCCAGATCGCCGAACGGATGAACACCGACCAAAGGACAGTCCAGCGCCGACTCGGCGAACAAGGAGTCAGCATGCGCGACGGTCGACGTCGAGTGGCCGTGCTCGGGAGCCGGGGTGCGCGGCGGGTTGATGACGTCCCCTCTTATGCACGCGGCGACGCCGGTCCTTGAACGATTCGCTTTGTCCGGGCGTTTAGATCACACGACGAACCCGCCGCATTCGGCGAATCGACGAAGGCGATCCACCGCCTGGTTGAGCGCGGTTATCTCAATACCCTTCTACTGTGCGACATTCCGTGAGTTCGCGGGAGTTGTGGCGTGTATCCGGGTGGCCGTCACGGCGCTGACAGAGCTTTCCCAACATTGTGGACGCCTGAGTCGTCGATGAGACAGGTGCACATTCTTGAACGATCCTCGTCTTTACCGACGGAAATGCTCGCATTCTGAACGGCGGGTTGCGCGTGAGCCAACGTCTTGGCTGGTTCAGGCCCGCTTATCCCTCAGAGTGCGCACCTTTCACGTCGCTATGGGTTTGTGAGGCTCTTGTTTAGGATTTTATGACTGGGTGTTCGGGGTGTTGTGGCGGTGAGGATGGCGTGGGTGAGGACGTCGAGTCCTTCGGTGAGTAGATCTGGAGGGATGACGAGGGGTGGCAGCAGCCGGATGACGTTTGCGTAGGTGCCGCAGGTCAGCACTATGACTCCGGCGTGGTGGCAGGCGTGGGTGACCTTTGTGGTCAGTGCCGGGTCTGGTGCTGTGGTGGCTGGGTTGATGAGTTCGAGGGCGAGCATGGCGCCGCGGCCTCGGACTTGGCCCACGGCCGGGCATTGCGCAGCGAGTGCGTTGAGTTTGGGTTTGGCTATCGTTTCGATGCGGCGGGCTGCGGCGGCGAGGTCGTGTTCGCGCATGGTGGCGATGGTGGCTAGTGCGGCGGCGCAGGCGATGGGATTACCGCCGTAGGTGCCGCCCAGCCCGCCGGCGTGGACGGTGTCCATGAGGTGTGCGCGGCCGGTGACCGCGGCCAGGGGGAGGCCACCGGCGATGCCTTTCGCGGTGGTGATCAGGTCGGGGATGACGTTTTCGTGGTTGCAGGCGAACCAGTCACCGGTGCGGCAGAACCCGGTTTGGATCTCGTCGGCGACTAAGAGCACGCCGTGGTCGGTGCACCATTGGGCGATGGTGGGCAGGAAGCCGAGGGCGGGGACGATGAACCCGCCCTCGCCTTGGATCGGCTCGATCACCACACAGGCGACCTGGTCGGCGCCGACCTGTTTGTCGATGAGCGTCAGGGCACGGTTGGCTGCTTGTTGTCCGCTCATTCCGGGCGGGTCCCGAAACGGATAGGAGGTGGGCACGCGGTAAATCTCCGGCGCGAAGGGCCCGAAACGGTGTTTGTAGGGCATCGCTTTGGCCGTCAACGCCATGGTGAGGTTCGTGCGGCCGTGGTAAGCGTGGTCGACGACCACGACCGCTGCCCGGCCGGTGGCATGCCGGGCCACCTTGACAGCGTTTTCGACGGCCTCGGCTCCGGAGTTGAACAGCGCTGAGCGTTTGTTATGTGCGCCGGGGGTGACCCTGGCCAGTTCCTCGCAGACCGCGAGATAGGGCTCGTAGGGGGTGACCATGAAGCAGGTGTGGGTGAAGTGCTCAACTTGCGCCTGCACGGCGGCCACCACCGCGGGCGCGGCGTTGCCCACGCTGGTCACCGCGATCCCGGAACCTAGATCGATGAGGGAGTTGCCGTCGACGTCTAGGAGCACCCCACCACCGGCCGCGGCGATGAACACGGGCATGGCGATATTGACCCCGGCCGAGACTGTCGTAGCGCAGCGAGCCGACAATTGTCGAGATCGGGGACCGGGCAGCGTGGTGACCAGCCGGCGTTGTTGAGCCAGTCCCGCGCCAGGGTTTGTTGGGGTCATCGCGCTACTGCCGTGGCGCCAGGCTGCTGCGGGCGGTGACAGGCCGGTGAGTGGGCGCGACGCCGCGGTAGTTGGCCCGGTGGTCACGAATGTCATGTCGATACGGTGAAGATCCGATGGAGAGAGGGTATCTGCGGGCGGGGCTCGGTGCTGGGCGATCCGTCATCTCGTCGCTTCTCTCACCGAACGAGGTAATCCCACAGTCACTGTCCACACGGGCATCGCTGTAGCTGGCCGGGTGGCCGCGTCCGCGGGGCTCAGCGGGGTCTGAGTCATCGGTGGTGTTGCGATGCGGCGTGCTGGCCTAGGTCGGTGAGGGTGAGCTGGTGGGTGGGTCGCTGGTCGACGGCGATGGTGCGGTGAACGGTGAGGTTGCAGTCGACGTGGAGTAATTGTCCGGGTTCCAACGAGTGCCAGTGGGGGTTGTCGTCCATGCGTTCGCTGGCGATCACGACCGCTGGGGTGGTGGCCAGTGTTGCGGAGCGGACGCGGACTCGGCCAGCGGCGCTGGCTTGGTCGAGGTGGCGGTGTCGGTGGGGGCCCCCGGCGGCGCGGGGCAGCACCAAGAGGTCGTGGGTGTCGGGGTAGCGCAGCGCGAACAGTTCGGTGGGCGTGGTCAAGATCATGTTGAGGGAGTAGATCGGTAGGTTGGTTGCGGTCCAGCGGGCGGCGCTGGTGATGCCGGCGCCGATGTCGCCGCCGTGGGCGTCGATGTGGCGGGTGATCAACGCGAAGAATCGTTCGGAATCGGTGTCGCCGCACACCAACGACCGATACTCGCCCAACTCGGCCTCCAGACGGGGCAGGTCTTCGATGACACCGTTGTGGGCGAAGATTCGGCCGCGTTGCTGGAAGGGGTGGGTGTTTTCTGGGCGTAGCCCGCCGGTGGAGGCGTAGCGGATGTGGGCGATGAACGTGCTGGAGGCCCGTTCTTTGGCCTCCTGGGCGAACTGTTGATCCTGATACGCGGCGAGGGGTGCCTTGTCCACCCGGGGTGTGCCGTCGGGGTCGAAGGTCCCCAGCCCGGTCCCATCGGGTTCTCGGCGGCTTTGCGCGGCGAGGCTGTCCGGGGCCTCCAACAGCCAAAACGTCGCCCGAATGCGCTCAGCGCCGCCGGACAGGCCGAACAGTCGACACACCGCCGCCACCCTCCCCCAACCGATCAGGTGTCCGGCACTGCCTACCCCGGTAGCTCGCACACCACACCACGCGAACGGGTATCCGCAGGCGCCACGCGCAGCGATCGCCCAGCGCCACCGGCGGGCGGGCTTTAGCGTGGCGGGTATGCCCTTGTCGCATCCGGCTTACCGGCAAAGTTCCAGTCACCACCCGCAGGTGGCGATCAATCCGGTGTTCACCCGGGAACCGGTGCAGGTTCCCCGCAACCAACTGCCACGCACCGAACTGGACCCCGACACCGCCTATCAAGTGATCCACGACGAGCTGATGCTGGATGGTAATGCCCGGCTGAACATGGCCACCTTTGTCACCACCTGGATGGAACCTCAAGCCACCCGGCTGATGAGCGAGTGTTTCGACAAGAACATGATTGACAAGGATGAGTACCCGCAGACCGCGCAGCTGGAGCTGCGCTGCGTGCAGATGCTGGCCCAGCTGTGGAACGCACCGCCCGCCCCGGAGGCGACCGGCTGTTCGACCACTGGTTCCAGCGAAGCGTGCATGCTGGCCGGGCTGGCACTCAAGCGCCGCTGGCAACACGCCCGCAAGGCAGCCGCCAAACCCGTTGACCGACCTAATTTGGTGATGGGCATCAACGTGCAGGTCTGTTGGGACAAGTTCGCCAACTACTGGGACGTCGAACCCCGCCTGATCCCCATGGACGGCCAGCGCTTTCACCTGTCCGCCGAGGAGGCGGTGGCGCACTGTGATGAGAACACCATCGGTGTGGTCGCGGTGCTGGGCTCGACCTTCGATGGCAGCTACGAGCCCGTTGCCGAAATCTGCGCCGCCTTGGACCAGCTGGAGGCCAGCACCGGGTGCGACATTCCGGTGCACGTCGACGGGGCCTCCGGGGCGATGATCGCCCCGTTCTGCGATCCCGAGCTGGTCTGGGATTTCCGGCTGCCCCGGGTCGCCTCGATCAGCACGTCCGGTCACAAATACGGCCTGGTCTACCCCGGGGTGGGCTGGGTGGTGTGGCGTGATGCCGCCGCGCTGCCCGAAGACCTGGTCTTTCGCGTCAACTACCTCGGCGGGGAGATGCCCACCTTCGCGTTGAACTTCTCCCGCCCCGGCGCCCAGGTCATCGCCCAGTACTACAACTTCCTGCGGTTGGGCTTCCAGGGTTACCAGCGCGTCCAGCAAGCCTGCCGGGAGGTGGCCACCACCCTAGCGGGCAACATCGAGAAGCTCGGACCATTCCGACTGCTCACCCGCGGTGACCAGCTGCCCGTGTTCGCCTTCACCCTCCATGAGCACATCAGCGGGTATTCGGTCTTCGATGTCTCCGCCGCGCTACGCGAACACGGCTGGCTAGTCCCCGCCTACACCTTCCCCGAACACCGCACCGACCTGGCGGTGCTGCGCATCGTGGTCCGCAACGGCTTCACCCACGACCTCGCCGAAGTGCTGCTCGCCGACCTGCGCAGCGAACTACCCCGCCTGAGCCGCCAACCCAACCCCCAACGAGGCACCCAATCCAGCTCCTTCTCCCACGGCGCCAGCCCACCCCACCACCGCACCAAACACCACATCACCGCACCACCCTGACACGAGACTCCAGACCCCGGGTGGCGTCGCTGCGGCCAGGTCAGCGCGCCTGGAGGCTAGGGGTTCCGTGATCATTTGTGCTGGGTGTATGAGGCGAGCAGGCTCGTCTCACGGTGTCAGCGCCTGTGGGTGCCGGACTGGTCATCCACGGCGGTGACCTGGGGGACCGCTGGACAGTGGTCGTGGGGCATGATCGTCGGTCGTGGCGGTACGACTGCTGTATCTGATCTTCCGACAAGTCATGGCCTGGCTGGGACTGCTGGCCGCAGCGCACAAGCCAAACAACGCAGAAATCCTCGTGCTGCGTCATGAAGTCGCCGTGTTACGCCGCCAGGTCAGCAGACCGCGACTGTCCTGGGCCGACCGCGCGGTGTTGGCGGCACTGACCCGGTTGCTGTCCCCAGCCTGCCGACGGCATCGCATTGTCACCCCCGCCACCATCTTGCGCTGGCACCGCGACCTGGTGAAGCGACGCTGGAGCCAGCCCCAGCGTCACCGCACCGGCGGCCGGCGCACCCCACCAGAACTGCGCCGGTTGGTCCTGCGACTGGCCGCCGAGAACCCATCCTGGGGTTACCGACGTATCCACGGCGAACTCGCTGGGCTCGGCTACCGGATTGCGGCAAGTACAGTGTGGTCCATCCTGAAGGGAGCCGGCATCGACCCGGCCCCTGGCCGCGACGGGCCCAGCTGGCGGCAATTCCTGCGCGGGCAAGCCCGCGCCATTCTCGCCACCGATTTCTTTTGCGTCGACACGCTGTTCCTGCAGCGATCGTATGTGCTGTTCGTGGTGGAACACGCGACTCGTCGCGTCCACGTTCTCGGAGTCACTGCCAGCCCGAGTGGCGCCTGGGTTGCCCAGCAGACACGGAACTTTCTGATGGACCTCGGCGACCGCGCAGCTCAGTTCACGTTGTTGATCCGAGACCGCGACAGCAAGTTCACCAGCGTCTTTGATGCCGTGTTCGCCAGCGAGAGTATCCGAGTTCGACCAGACCCGGGCGGTGCAGATCGACCTCGACCCCGTCATGATCGGGATGCGGTACCCGTACGAGGTGAACCTGGTCGGCGACGCGGCGACCACCTTGCGGGCGCTGATCCCGTTGCTGGTCCGCAAGGAGGACCGGTCCTGGCGGGAGGGCATCGAGTCCGACGTGGCCCGCTGGTGGGAGACCATGGCGATGGAGGCCGGTGTCGAGGCGGATCCGGTCAACCCGATGCGGCTGTTCTCCGAGCTGAGCCCCCGGCTGCCCGACGACGCGATCGTCACCGCCGACTCAGGATCGTCGGCGAACTGGTACGCCCGGCAACTGCGTTTCCGCGGCAGCATGCGCGGCTCGCTGTCGGGCAACCTCGCCACCATGGGTCCGGGAGTGCCCTACGGGATCGGCGCGAAATTCGGCTGCCCGGACCGGCCGGTGATCGTGTTCGCCGGGGACGGCGCGATGCAGATGAACGGCCTCGCCGAGTTGATCACCGTCAAGCGGTACTGGGAGCAGTGGTCGGACCCGAGGTTGATCATCGCCGTGCTGCACAACGACGACTTGAACCAGGTCACCTGGGAGATGCGAGCGATGGCCGGCGCGCCCAAGTTCGTCGAGTCGCAGAGCCTGCCCGACGTTGATTACGCCGCCTTCGCGGCCAGCCTGGGATTGCAGGCCATCGCGGTCGACAAGCCCGGCGACATCGGGCCAGCCTGGGACAACGCATTGAGCGCGAACCGGCCGACGCTGCTGGACGTGCGCTGTGATCCGAACACACCGCCGATCCCGCCGCACGCCACCCTCGATCAGATGACCGACGCGGTGAAGGCGATGCTGGCCGGCGACGAGGACCGCTGGGGCGTGCTCAAACAGGGCCTGAAGACCAAACTCCAGGACTTCCTGCCACACCATGAAACGTGATGAGCTCCCCGACCGGGATGACGTTGAACCATGTCCGGCGCGGAAGCGGCAGCCCGCTGCTGCTCGTGCACGGCCTCGGCGGGGGCTGGCGTTCGTGGAACCCGATCATCGACGGGTTAGCGGAGCGTCGTGAGGTGATCGCCGTCGACCTACCGGGGTTCGGCGAAACCCACCGTTGACCGGCGAGGTCTCGGTCGCAACCCTGACCGACTCTGTCGCGGAGTTCATCTGCGAGCAGAGCCTCGATGGGGTCGCCACCGTCGGGCAGTCGATGGGCGGGCGGCTGGTACTCGAGCCGATCCCGGCAACCCGGCCACGCTGACCGGCACTGGCCAACGGCTCGCTCTACAACCAGGCCGCCTGGATCGCTACTCGACCACCCAGGGAAGATCGGCCCCTCGATGATCACCGCACATCGACTCCGCCAAGGACGGGCCATCGGTGTTCTTCAAGCTGGGCGCTCTCAAACCTCGTCAGCGGGTAGAAGTGAACCGTGCCGACGGCTCGGGTTCGGTGTTGCGGTGTTCGGGGAACACCGGCCCGATGACAGCATCGGCAGACTGGCGCTGAGATGAACCTCCAGATGCGGCGCCTCTCGCCCGCCGTGTGGTACCCGCGGTGGCGCCATACGCTCGGTGAGCGGCTCCGGGCGGCTGTCGGGGGCGGCGCCCGGCTGCGTGTGGTACTGCTGCTCGCCGGTGTGCTGGGCCTGTCCGCCGCGGACAGCGCCACCGTGGGCGCCATCGCCGCCGAGCTCAAGGGCGCCTTCGGGGTGGGCAACGCCGCGATCGGTCTGCTCGTGACGGTGTCAGTCGGTGCGGGGGCGCTGGCGACGCTGCCGTTCGGAATGCTTGTTGACCGGGTCAACCGCATCCGGCTGCTGTCGGTGGTGATCCTGCTGTGGTGTGCGGCGATGGTCGCCTGTGGCGCGGCGGTGTCCTACCCCATGCTGTTGGCCTGCCGGCTGGGGTTGGGCGTGGTGGTAGCCGCCGCCTTCCCCGCGGTCGCGTCCCTGCTCGGGGATCTGTTCCCGGCCGCCGAACGCGGCCGCATCTACGGGTTCGTGCTGACCGGTGAGCTGGTCGGGGCCGCCGTCGGCCTGCTCGTCAGCGGCAACGTCGCCGCTGTACTGTCCTGGCGCGTCGCGTTCTGGCTGCTCGCCCTGCCCGGACTGGTACTCGCCTGGGCCCTGCGCGGGCTGTTGCCCGAGCCGGCCCGCGGCGGGCAGAGCCGACTCCCCGTGCGCACACATCAGCAGCCACCGCAACGCGGATCCCAACGCCAGGATGGGCAGGAAGGCGCGGTCACGCAGGAGATCGCACACCAACACATCCACCCACACCAGTCGCTGGTGCTGCACCACGATCCGACCGGGCGCTCGTTGTGGTGGGTGGTGCGTTACCTGCTCTCGATCCGCACCAACGTGGTGCTGATCATCGCCTCCGCGTTGGGTTACTTCTTTTTCTCCGGGATACAGACCTTCGCCGTGGTGTACATGCGTGAGCGGTTCGGACTACCCCAAGCCGCTGCCACCAGCCTGACCGTCGTCCTGGGAGCCGGGTCGATCGCTGGTGTGCTCACCGCCGGCCGGATCAGCGACCACCTCCTCGCCCACCACCGCATCAGCGCTCGACCCGTGGTCGCCGGTGCGGCGTTTCTGCTCGTGGTGGCGGCCTTCGTGGCGGCGCTGCTCACTCCCGTGTTTGTTTTCGCCGCGCCGCTGTTGTTCCTCGGCGCGGCCGGGCTGGGCGCGGCGAACCCACCGCTGGACGCCGCCCGGCTCGACATCATGCACTTCCGGCTGTGGGGCCGCGCCGAAAGCGTCCGCACCGTGCTTCGCTCCGCGCTCGTAGCCATCGCTCCGCTGCTGTTCGGCTATCTGTCTGCCCGCTGGGACATCAGCCCCACCACGGGTGCCACCGGGCTGCAACGCACCTTCCTAGTGATGCTGGCGTCCGTGCTCGCCGCCGGCCTCATCCTGATCGTCTTCGCGCGGCGCACCTACCCGCGTGACGTCGCCACCGCCATAGCCTCCCAGCAGACTGACCAAGCCCGGAGCGAGCCCGGCGCCACACATCACTCCCCGATCCCCCCGCCGGATGGCCCATTCCGGGCTGACGATTGCCGAGCGGATTGGTCCCGTCCTCTTGTCCCCCGCAAGGTGCATGAGCATCCATAAGTCACCGATCCCCGTGGGAGACGGGTATTTCGGGCGTGATCAGGTCGGCAGGCACGCGGGCTCAGCGTTAGGCCACTTTGATGCGCCGGAGCAGGGGGATGCTTGCCACCAGCAGGATCATCGCCACCCCGAACGCGCCGGCGTAACCCGCGGTGGCCTGGAACGCACCGAAGGGCACCCGGTCCAACTCGGTGATCGCCACACCGGCTAGCAAGGGGCCGATCAGCACGCCGATTCCCTTGGCGAAGCCGAACAGGCTGGCACCCGCACCGTGCGCCTCCCGCTGCGGAAGCAACCTCATCAGCAGCGTGTACGGCAGGGTCATCAGCACCACCGCGGCGAAGGCGACCGGCACGATCGCGACGAGGAACGCAGTGTTCGTGGTGACCAGGGTCGGGGTCAGGCCCAGCGCGAAACCCCAGACCGCCACCTGCATGATGCGCCGCGCTCCGAAGCGGTCGGCGAGCTTGCCGGCCACCGGAGCAGCTACCAGCGCTGCCAACCCGACCAGCGCCAGCGAGGTCGCTGTGCTGCGCAGCGACATTCCGAGACCCCGAGTGAAATACAGCACGACGAATGTCTTCAAAGCGGCGACTGCGCCCTCCCACAGAGCGTCGGCGGCGATCCAGTAGCGGAGTGTCGGGTTCTCCCGAACCAGGCCGAGATCGGTGCGCAGACCGCCACCTGCAGACGGTTGATCCGCGCCGCGTTCCCGACCGGTCCTTTTCCGTAGCCCGAAGTACAGTCCGACGGTCACCGCAACGACGGCGAGCGCTCCGACCGCGAAGGGCAGCGGTCGCCACACGCTGAGCAGGAAGCCACCGCCGACCAGTGCCAGCAGCAGGCCCGCCGAACGGAAGCCACCCTGAATTCCCTGGGAGCGGCCGCGGACCGCCGCCGGCACGAGATCGGGGAACAGCGCGTAGTAGGGCGTGTAGTAGCCGAAGTAACCCAGGAAGAATAGCACCAGCGAAACAATGATCAAGAACAGGGAACCCGCGCCGAGCGGCATCCCCAACAGCGCGAGGACCATCAGCACGGCACCGCCGAGGATGAAAGGCAGTCGCCGCCCGATGCGGCTTCTGGTCGAGTCCGACCAGCCACCGACCACCACCGGGATGATCAGCGCCACCACCCCCTCCCCCCCGATCAGGATGCCGGTGACAGCCGGACCCGACAGCTCGGCGAGCAGCACCGGGAGGTAGGTCCCCACCACGGTGTAGGCGAAGGCCACACCGAATGCGGGTAGCCCGAGAATGCCGAGGAACCGGCGCTGCGCCCAGCTGAGTCGATCCCCGCCGTCGTCCCGGTTGTCTTGGGGCGACGTGTCTTGGGTCGTGGGTGCAGCGGCGACCGAGGCCATCGACTGGCCGACCGGCCGCGGGCTATCACCCTTACTCTCGGCGGCTTGCACTGCGGTCCACCTCCCCGCAGTGGTCTCGTAGCCTCGGTATTACCCGCAAAAGGCCGCCTTACTCGCTCACGACAGGGTGGCCCCGAGCTTCACAATTCGTGGTGGCGGCGGGCGTACGAGTCAGGAGCCGTCGGCCCGCTCGCGGGACACCCACTCCCGCCGCGCCCGGGAACAGGATTGCGGATCTGACGTCACCGATCTATGGGCATGCCGGCAGCCCTGTCACGCCGGTGAGTGACCGGCCTCTGCCTCCAACTCGGCTTGCACCTCTGCCTGTTCGGCATCCTCGATCCGCTGTGCCTTGTGAACCACTGGTGAGGTGGTGAGCGCGAGGATGCCACCGATGAGCAAGGCCACGCCGAGGACGGCGCCGAGCAAGTGCCAGGTACCGGTGGCGATGGTCTCGTTGAACACGACGAGGCCAATGGTGATGGCGACGATCGGGTTGCCGGCGTTCATCACCGGCATGCTGGCTGCCAGCGGCCCGGCCTGGTAGGCGCTCTGCACGATGGTCAGCGCGAGGATGCTCACCACGCCCATGGCGTAGGGCTGCCAGGATGTCAGCGCGGTGACGATGCCTCTCTTGAACAGTGCCACCGTGGCGGCGAGCAGCGCGGACTGGCCGGCGAGCAGGGCCACCGCTGCGATGGCATAGCTCGCGGCACGGGTGGGGCCGGTGACCCGGCGGCCTATCAGCAGCGCCGTAGCGGCCAGTAGCGCGAGCGCGCCGAGCGCTTCCCCCCAGCGCAGCAGCGAGGGCAGCGGGTCGCCCTGGTGCGGGTGGGCGGAGATGATGCCGATCGCCAGTCCGGCGCCGATCGCCAGGATGGCGCTCCACTCCCGCAGATGCAGCCGCATCCGGTGCCGCCGCACCGAGGGGGGAATGGCGAACAGCAGCTCGCTGGCAATCAGCGGTTGCACGATGGTCAGCGGACCGAAGGCCAGCGCGACCGCCTTGAACAAAAACGACCCCGCGGTCGATCCGATGCCGGCCAACCAGGCGGGCTGCCGCGCCAGGTCGATAAGCAATCGCAGGGACAGCGACTCGTCCTCGGGGCGGGTGCTGGCCTCGCGCTGTTGTAGGAATCCGCCGAGGGCGAAGCAGGCGCCGGCAGCCAGTGCGGCCAACACCGCAATGTAGATCATTCTGTCTCCCCGCTCTCGACTGCCTGCCGTTCCCGCACGAATGCGATGGTGCGGGCGACGCTGGCGGCCACCGGAACCGCGAGAAACGCGCCGAGCACGCCCAGCATCGCCCCAATCGCCACCGAGATGATCACGGTGACGGCGGTGACCTCCACGACCTTGCCCATCACGACTGGCTGGATGATGTTCCCGTCGACCATCTGCACCACGACGATGAGGACCAGCACGGCGATGGCGGTGCCCAGCCCGCCCTCGGCAAGCCCGACGAGCACCGCCACCAGGCCGGAGACGAAGGCGCCGACGTACGGGATGTAGGCCCCGAGGAAGACCAGCACCGCTAGGGGAAGCACCAGTGGCACGCCGAGAAACCAGAGCCCGACGCCGACCGCGGTGGCGTCGAAGGTGGCCACGGCTGTCAGAGCCCGGGTGTAGGAGCCCAAAGTGTGCCAGACGCGAGCGCCCAACTCGCGGGCGTCGGGACGGTGCCGGGAGGGCACCAGCCGCAGGCCCGTG
>JBHELN010000153.1:0-5302 GCA_046263115.1 Pseudonocardiaceae bacterium
GCGGCTGGCCCGGCCGGCCCGGGCGCTTGCGTAGAGCACCGGCATGTCCAGCACGTGCTCCGCCGCGGCCGTTTCCAGATCTGCGGCGAGATCCAGCAGCAAGTCGTGGGTCTCCTCGACGACCGCATCGATCCGAGCGTCCGGCCGGTCCACCTTGTTTACCACCAGCACGACCGGTAGGTGCGCGGTCAGCGCCTTGCGCAGCACGAAGCGCGTCTGCGGCAGCGGACCCTCACTGGCGTCGACGAGCAGCAGCACACCGTCCACCATGGACAGACCGCGCTCCACCTCGCCACCGAAGTCGGCATGCCCGGGCGTGTCCACCACGTTGATCGTGACCGCACCGTCCGGTGTGGACCAGTTGACCGCGGTGTTCTTGGCCAGGATCGTGATGCCCTTCTCCCGCTCCAGATCACCAGAATCCAGCACCCGATCCAGCTCGGTGCGCCCAGCGACGGCGCCGGATTGCCGAAGCATGGCGTCCACCAGCGTGGTCTTACCGTGATCGACGTGCGCGACGATGGCCACATTGCGCAGGTCGGTCCGCATGCGGGCAGGGGCGGCGGTGGGCACGCGGGAACTCCTCAGCGGGCTTGTGGAGGATGCCGGGAAATCTCAAGATTACCCGGAGCCACCAGGATGCCCGTTATCCTGGGCCTTCAATAGTGCTCGGAGATCGGGCAGGAGGGCACGGTCGGCATCGAGCCAGTCCAGCTCGGCTAGCTCCGTGCGGCTCACCCACCGCAGCGCGGCATGCTCCACCGGGCTCGGTATCGCCCCCGGCCGGACCAGGTGCGCGAGGTGCACCCGGAGTGTGGAGCCGCTGGGTAGTGGAACGTCGGTGCCCACCTGCTCGCCCGGCACCACCTCCACCCCGAGCTCCTCGCGGCATTCCCGGACCAGCGCGTCCGCGGCACTCTCTCCTGGCTCGACCCGGCCACCCGGCAGCTCCCAGCGGCCGGCAGCTTCCGGGGGGAACGCCCGCTGCTGGGCCAGCACCCGGCAATCACGCACCAGAGCTGCTGCCACCACTTGCCGCACGACCCCATCCTCCCCCTCCCTCGGCCCCCGATATGTCTCCATGTCGGCATCCGGGATCGTTTCAGCAGTAAGGTGCTGGGCGTGGCTGCTCAGGATGAGGTGCTGATCGACGTCGAGACTGTCGTCGGGACGGTGATCAATGCCAACGGGCTGGAGCCCGATGGCGTGCGGTTCGTGCTTGATGCGCTGGCGTCGGCAACCGATAGCGCGTTGGGCTTTCTGTCCGGCCGGATCGAATGCCACACCGCCCAGGGCGGTGTGATCGATGCACAGCTGACCGCGCTGCGCTCGCAGGCCCGTACCCGGGAGGAGAAGGCAGCAGTCGCGCTTGTCGCGGCGCGCGCCGCCGAGGGCGCCGGTGATTCGGCCACCGCCCGCGATCTGATCAATGAGGCGTTGACGCTGCGTCCCGGTCTGGAGCCGGCGCTGCATGATGGCGCCCAGTACGCCGCGGCCCGCGGTGACTACGCCACCGCTGACCGGTACCTGCGGCGCGCTGCCCAACCCAGCCCGCTGCGCCCGGGCCTCAGCGAGGCTATCTCCGCGACTGACCACGTCAGCGACGTAGGACGCAACAGTGCCTGCCCGTGCGGGTCAGGCCGCAAGTTCAAGGCCTGCTGCCTGCGCGACGCGCTGCCCGCGCTGAGTACCCGGGCGCAGCTCCTCTACGCGCTGCTGGGTACCTACGCCGAGCGAGCTCCCGGACTCGAGGTGATCACACCACTGATCGAGCGCGCCGGCAATGCTGCCCAACACGCGATGTTCCTGCTGGATCTGGCCCTGTTCCGGGGCGGCCTGGTGGACAGATTCCTCGCCGCCCGAGGCCACTGGCTGCACCAGGACGAACGTGAACTCATCGACGACTGGCGGCAGGTCCCGGTGACGCTCTACGAGGCCGTCGACGTCCAGCGAGACACCGGGGTCACGCTGCGGTCCCTGCCGGACGGGGAGCCGATTCACCTGACCGACAAGCTGTTCTCGCAGTCCACGCACCGGCTGGATCTGTTCTGCGGGCGGGTCCTGCACGACCGCTCCCAACCCCGCCTGCTCGCGGTACCCGTGCCCGTCCCCCGGCAGCGCCGCCGCGAGCTGGCCGGCCTGCTCGCATCAGATCCGCCCCCGGAGAAGATCGCCGATTTCCTCGGCCCGGAACCGCCCATCCAGTTCCGCAACAGTGACGGCGACGAGGTCTACGAGTGCCGCGTCACCTACCGCGTGCCGCACCCGCAGCAAGCCTTCGACCACCTCGGCGAACGGTTGACGCGCACTGGTGAGGACATGCTCGGCTGGCACCGGCACGAACCTGATGGGCGAGTACTGAACCTCGGGGTGATCGAACGCACCGGCGAGCGGTTCACCCTCGCCGCGAACTCACCGGCCCGGCTCACCAGTCTGGAGGCTCAGCTGCGGGAAGTCGCTCCGGATGCGCTCGAACAGGACCGGCACGCCGAGCGCGTCAGCCAGGACCCCGGCGACCGCGAAGCCCGAACTCTCATCGTGGACAGCTACTTCGTCGAGGCGAACGCTGACGGCGAAACCGAGGCTGCCGAACAACTGAGCCGCGATGCCGAATCCAGCTGGCTCGATGTCTCCGGCATCGTCGGTGGGTTGAGCCCGCGGGAAGCCGCCGCGTCCAGCGATCCTGCGATCCACGCCGAACTGCACAGCGTGATCGACGACATCGAAGCGATCCTGCTGGAGACCCGGCGCGCGGGGCAGCCGACGGCAGGCCTGATGCGCCCGAACCGGCTCCGCGAAAAGCTGAATCTGGACAAGCACGCTCCGTAAAGGGACGGTGCCTATGCCTCGGCACCGCTGTGCTCCGCGCATCGATCCCGCCGACGATCCCGCCAGGAAGGCAGCGGTGACCGAGAGATTGACCTGGTGACGGAAGCGGCGATCCGGGTCCGGGGTCTGCGCAAGGCGTTCAGTGCCACCGTCGCGGTCTGCGGCGTGGACCTCGACGTCCCGGCGGGCGCTGTGATGGGCGTGCTCGGTCCCAACGGGTCGGGCAAGACCACGTTGATCCGCCTGCTGCTGGCGTTGTCCAGGCCTACTGCGGGCACCGTGGAACTGCTCGGTGCACCGCTGCCGGCCGCCGCCGGGCGGGTGCTGCCGCACGTCGGCGCGCTGGTGGAGGGCCCCGGTTTCCACCCGTTTCTGTCCGGTCGCGACAACCTGAGGAGGTGCGCGGTAGCCGAGCCGCTACTGGCTTCCCGGGCGATTCCCGATGCAGTGGAGCGCGCGCTGCACCGCGTGGGTTTGACGGGTGCGGCGGCGCGCCGGTACCGCGCGTACTCGTTGGGCATGAAGCAGCGGCTGGGACTGGCCGCGGTACTCCTGGTACCGCGGCGGCTGGTGGTGCTCGACGAGCCGACGAACGGCTTGGACCCGGCGGGCACCCGGGATGTCCGGCGAATCATCGCCGAACTGCACTCCGACGGGGTCACCGTGCTGGTGTCCTCGCACCTACTCGCCGAAGTGGAGGCCACCTGCACGCATGTGGCGGTGCTTGACCACGGATCATTGATCCTCACGGGATCGTTGGCTGCCCTGCTCGATGGCGAGACACCCATGCTGGAGGTGCGCACCCCGGATGCCGCCGCCGCGATGCAGGCCCTGCACGCAGCCGATATCAACGCCGTCGCATGTCCGCGGGGGGTAAGAGTCGAGCTGGCCGGTATCGAGGCACCGACGGTGGTGGCGCTGCTGGTCGGCGCGGGAGTCGCGGTACATGAGGCTCGCCGCCGGCGGACCGGATTGGACGAACTTTTCGCGAAGTTGACCGAGGGAAACAGCCAGTGACGACTTCCGTAACCGGGCCGGTGCACGCGCCGCTGGGCCGGTTGCTGGCCAGCGAGCTGGGCTTGGTGCTGCGCCGGCCGCGGACCCAGATAACTTTGGTGCTGCTCGCGCTGGTTCCGGTGGTGACCGGGATCGGCATCGCGGCGGCCGGGTCACCAGCCGGCGCCGGACCGCTCACCCAAGTCGTCGGTAACGGGCTGGTGCTGCCGGTGGTAGCACTGTCGATTTGCCTGACACTACTGTTCCCGCTCGCCGTGGCGATGGCCGCCGCTGACGCCCTGGCCGGCGAGTCCGCACACGCGACGCTGCGCGGGTTGCTGCTGGCGCCGGTCAGCCGAAGCCGGCTGGTCCTGGTCAAGTCGATCGGTGTGCTGGCCGTTGCGGTGGCTGCGGTGGCGGTCGTGACCCTCCTCGGCACCATCACCGGCTTGGTCCTGGTCGGGCCGGCCGGCAGCGCCCACGGCATGTTCACGCTTTCCGGCACCGAAGTCGGGCCGTGGTCGGCAATGATGCGGGTCGTCCTGGCGGCGGCCTGGACGGTGGCACAGCTTGCCGCGGTCGGTGCGGTGGGGCTGGCGGTGTCCTCGACCACCGACCACCCGCTCGTGGTACTCGCGGCGGTGCTGGGAGGGCTGATCGGGTTCGGAGTGCTCTCCGCGATCCCGGTCCTGGATTGGCTGCAACCCATGCTGCTTACCAGGGGCTGGTTTGCGGTCACCGACGTGCTGCGCGACCCGATGCCGCTGGCCGGGTTGGCCTCCAGCAGCGTCCGGGCAGGCTGCTACGTGATCATCGGCGTGGCGCTGACGCTGGCCCGGACGGCCACCCGCGAGGCGTGAGTCCTACCCTGCCGCTTGCGCTGGACACGGTGCACAAGCATCCATGAGATTCTTCGATGGACCTCCAAAAGGTCCACCAAGCATCCATGCGGCCGTGAGGAGAGTGGTATGGCGACGTTGTTGGAGGACGAGGGGGTGGCAGCTGCCCTGGACAAGCTCAGCGGCTGGCAGCGCGACGGTGACGCGATCGTCCGCACCGCGAAGTTACCGAGCTTCCCGGCGGCCATCGAGGCGGTCCGCGAAGTGGCTGAGATCGCTGAGGCGCGCAATCACCACCCCGACATCGATATTCGCTGGCGCACTGTGACGTTTCGCTGCAGCACGCATTCCAAGGGCGGTATCACCGATCTCGACATCGAACTCGCCGAGGAGATCGACCGCGTGCTGGCCGGCGCAATGGGCTGAGCGCAACCACCTGTTGTCGCCGAGGTCGACAGGACAGCGGTCAGTCGCGCCCCGGGCAGCCCCTGTGGTCAAAGCCGGCGCGCTGGGCAGTCAGCGTGTTAGACAGCGACGTGGAGGTTTACGTTGAGAAGTACGAGGGGCCAGAGCAGGATCGCCAAGACGAACGACAGTAGCTCGCCAATAGTATGAATCGCATATCCATTGGTCAGCGC
>JBHELN010000154.1:0-3668 GCA_046263115.1 Pseudonocardiaceae bacterium
CTTTTCAAAGCGGTCCTTGAGCTCCTCCGCCGAAGGCGCTTGTGTCCGGTCTTCAGCCATGATCGCTCCTCTCCGTTGGGGGGAATCCGCTGTGGAGTACCCGTCACGTTCAGCCGTCAAACTCACGGGCCACCGGGGCACGGCGGAGGCCCGCAGCGGCGGCCGCCGCGGTTCTGGCAGAGGTCGCGATTGGGACGTTCATCCCATTACCGACGCTTTACCTCTACAGAACCGTTCGAGTACCTGGCGGGCGACCTGTCACGATACTCCGGTAGGTCCTTACTGTGAGGTGGACGAGCTTGGGGAGGCCCGTCATGTCCCAGCCACAGAGCACCGAACGTCTGCTCACTCCCGGGGAGGTGGCTGCCCTGTTCCGGGTAGATCCCAAGACCGTCACCCGGTGGGCCTCGGCCGGCCGGATCGGCTCGATCAGAACCCCGGGCGGGCACCGACGGTTCCGGGAGACCGAAGTCAGGGCACTGCTCGCCTCACTCACCACCCCGGCGCCACTAGACCGGTCCGCAGACCGCGCGGCTCGCAAAAACGCGGGTTGAGCACCGCGTGCGGCAAGCTTCGCGGCGCACTACTACGCTTGGTGGCGACGTGAGGAGGACGCTGGGAGTGCTGTACGTGCTAGCGGCGATCGGTGTGGCTGGGATGACCGCGCTGCTCTGGAAGGCATTGCGCCCGCAGCGCCCGGCAGCCCGCTCAGTGCTCGCCCCAGACGACGATCCAGAGTTCCTCCGGCGGTTGAGCAGCAGGCCCCAGCAGCCCGGCGAGGAGCACTGACTCGGGGTTTCTGCCGCGGCCGTCAGACGCCGGCGTAGGAGTGGAAGCCGGCGATGACGATGTTGACGAAGAACAGGTTGAACAGCATTACCCCGAAACCGGCCACGTTGATCCAGGCCGCCCCCCGACCTCTCCATCCGGCCGTTGCCCGGGCGTGCAGGTACCCCGCGTACACCACCCAGGCGACCAGAGCGCACGTCTCCTTGGGGTCCCAGCCCCAGTAACGACCCCACGCGGCCTCGGCCCAGATCGCGCCGGTGATAATCGCAAAGGTCCAGATTGGCAGGGCGACCACTGCCGTGCGGTACGCCAGCCGGTCCAGGGTTGCGCCATCCGGCAGCCGGGCGCCGATCCACGAACCCGCTGGCGCACCGGCCAGGTACAACACACTGGCCACCCCGGACACCAGCAAGATCCCCGTCGCGGTGATCGCCGCGGAGACGTGGATCGTGATCCAGTACGAGTTCAGCGCCGGAATCAGCGGCTCAGCCCGCGCGTAGAGCACCGTGCCGCCCAAGAACATCAGCACCACGACAGGGAGCAGGACAAACCCGCCCAGCCGCTGCAACGATGCCGCGGCGCCCCGTTGCCGGTACAACACCACCAGCCAGCCGGCCACTGCGACGAAGCAGATAGCTGAGATGAACTCGTACATGTTGGCCCACGGCACCCGGCCGATCGCAGCACCGCGCAGCGCCAGCGAACTGGCGTGTACCAGCACCGCGAGCCCGGTCAGGGCGACCGCGGACCGGCCGATTCGCTCAGGTCTTCCTCTCGCTGGCATGCTGTCGGCACCAGCCAGCGTCGCCACCGACCCGTCAGCCATCGCTCCCGCCAAGGCGGTCACCGGGACTCGCGCGGCGGCGTACTCTACCGAGTGCAAGGCCATCGCCAGCAGGTAGAGCACCAGCGCAGTGCCGTAGGCGAGGTCGCTGTAGGACGCCAGGACCGGGCTGATCGGCATCACTCACCCTCCTTCTTTCGGCGCCCCGGTGGGCACTGGTGGCCGCGCCGTCCCTGGCGGCAGCAGGTCAGCAGCGATCCGGTCGAACTCCTCGCCGTAGCCAGCAGCCTCGGTCCGAGCCAGCCCACCCAGCTCAACCACGGTACCCGTCGGTCCACCCGGCGTAACCCGTACCCAGAACCGGCGCCGCTTGATCGTTAGCGACAGTCCGAGACCACCGAGCACCAGTACGGCGAAACCGAGCACCCAGGGCTGTGCCGGATCGTAGGAAACCTGCAGCGACACGAACCGGGTCACCCCCTCGAAGCGCACCGTGGTGCGGTCGGGCAGGGTGAGCTGCTCACCCGGACGCAGGTTGCTCCGCGCCACCTGCTTCAAGCGCCCGGAGTCCACCATGGACTGGTCGATCGCGAAGATGGACTGGCCACGACCGGAGTTATTGCCCAGATCGCCCTTGAGCACGTCGATCGCCACGGCCGGATCGAGCAGGTCTGGGAAGCTCGAGGACAGCAGCGAACCGCGAAACGCCGCGGTTGGCGCGAACAACCCGGTGATCGCGAGCTGGCGGGTACGCCGGGCCGCATCGTCGGTGACCCCCGGCGGGTCGAATTTGGTCGTCCCTTCAGACAGCATGGTGCCCACATCCACCGGTGCCCATTGCACGACGGAGCTGCGCTGCTGACCGTCGGGGAAGGTCACGGTGAACCGGGGCGCGTAGCCGTTGCCGATCAGGTAAACCCGGGTGCCCCCCATCCGGAGCGGATCGTTGACTTGCAGCTGGAAGGGATGCCAGGTGCCGGTGACGAGGTCGTCGGGACCCTGGTAGGACAGCGCGGCGCGGAAGTCCTCCGCCTCCCCGGTGGGCAAGTACGTCGGGGCGAAGCCGTTGACTTGCACGCAGAACGGGGTCAGCGCGGTGCCGTCGACGGACCGTCCAGGGCGAAACGAGTCGTAGGCCAGCGGGCCGGAGTTGCAGAACTGCGAACCGTTGGCGAGCACGATCACCTGGCCCTGGTAGCCGACCAGCTTGCCGATCGCGAAGGACACCAGCAGCCCGAGCAGGGCCAGGTGGAACACGAGGTTGCCCGCTTCCCTCAGGTAGCCCCGCTCGGCGGACAGGGTCCTCGCACCGCCGGGCTCCGCCCGCTCGGCAATGCGCCAGCCCCGCAGCCGTCGCCGCGCGGAAGCGATGGTCTGATCGGCGGATTCGTCGGGCTCGCCGCGGGCATGGTGCGGCAGCCGGCCCAGATTTCGTGGCGTGGCCACTGGCTCTTTGCGCAGCTGCCGGGCGTAGTCGATGCTGCGCGGCAGCACGCAGCCGACCAGCGATACGAACAGCAGCAGGTAGATCGCCGCGAACCAGGGACTAGCGAACACCTCGAAGAACCCAAGCCGGTCGAGCACTGGCGCCAGGATGGGATGCTGCGCCTGGTAGCTGCGCACGCGCTGGGGATTCAGCGAGTACTGCGGCAGCAACGCTCCCGGCAGCGCGGCCACCGCCAGCAGGAACAGCAGCATCAGCGCGGTGCGCATACTGGTCAGCCCCCGCCAGGTGTTGCGCAGCAGGGCCGTGACGGAATTCGCCCGGGTCATCCAGATTCCTGGGTCATCTAGATCGGCGTCTCGAACCCGGCGACCGGCCCGCGAAGGATCGCGATCAGCTCCGCCCACAAACCGGTGACCAGCAGCAGGCCCACCGCGACGAGCAGCGCCCCACCCGCCAGCTGCACCCCGCGCGTGTGGGCGCGCAACCACGCCACCGCGCGTACGGCGCGCCGGGCTCCCCACGCCAATGGCAGGAACGGTATGCCCAACCCCAGGCAGTAGGCGATCACCAGCAGCACTCCCCGCGCCAGCCCACCGCCAGGGGTGCCAACGGCCAGCGCGATCACCCCGGCGAGGGTTGGCCCAAGGC
>JBHELN010000155.1:0-7318 GCA_046263115.1 Pseudonocardiaceae bacterium
CACCGTCGGCAAACCCGGATTGGCCAGGTCACTGCTGGATCTGTATCCCCGGGTCGCGCACCTTGTGGTGGATCCGAGTCCGCAATGGGCAGACCCGACTCGCACCGCGTCACGGGTGGTCCCCGCGCTGCCCGTGGTCCAGCGCACCCGGAGTTCGTCGGACTGGCTGGCAGCCTGGCAGCGGATGGAAACGGCCGCTCGCGGTGAGCTGGAGCGGATCCTGGGCCAGGACGGTGAGTTGACCGAATTGCGGCTGGCTAGGCAGCTGGCCGACGTCGCGGGAGACAACGCAGTGTTCATCGTCGGGTCGAGCATGCCGATCCGGTGCCTCGATCTGGTGATGCCCGCCGGGGCCGGAGCCTGGGTGCTGGCTAATCGAGGGGCCAGCGGCATCGATGGATGTGTCTCCACCGCAGTGGGCGCGGCGTTGGCTCACCAGGCGAGCGGCGGCGGTCCCGCCTTCGCCATGCTGGGTGACCTGTCAGTGCTCCACGATCAGAACGGTCTGATCATCGGCCCAGGTGAGCCGCGTCCGGACCTGACGGTGGTGGTCGTCAACAACGCCGGCGGCGGAATCTTCTCATTCCTGCCCTACGCGGGGATGTCCCAGTTCGAGAAGCTGTTCGGGACTCCCCACGGGGTCGATTTCGCCCATGTGGCCGCCGCAACCGGATGGGAATATCACCTGGTGAGCAGTGCTGAGGAGTTGCCGGGAGTGTTGAAAGGCGGTGGGACGCGCCTGGTCGAGGTCCGTACCGACCGGCAGGCCAGTGTTCAGTTCCAGCAGTACGTGCGCGGGGCGCTGACTGCAGCCGCGTTGGTTGCCGTCGGGCTTGATACCGGTACCTGATCGTATTTTGGGTGCGTCGTGCCAAGGCGGCTGGTGAGCGACTACCGGTCGCGGGGTTGTGGCTTTTGCGGACGCAGTGAGCCGATCACCAGCAACGAACCGACGATCAGCGCCAGCACTGCGAGCACCCACCGGCCGTCGACGTCGGGCAGCCAGGCGATGCCGCCGAGCAGGGTGGCTACCGCGATGCCCAGGGCGCCCAGCCCGACGACCAGAGTGAGCAGGTCTGGCCCGCGTCGCGAGGGGGGCCCGGTGGCCTGGTCAGTTCCGTGCGCAGGAGGCATGGTCGGATCCGTCCCGGTCATGATTCGCGATCCACATGTACTTGGCCGACGCCGGAATGTACGTCCAGGATCAGTTTGCCGCCGCCGGGACCGTCAGGTCCGTTGTCGGTCACGGTGACCCGGGACGGACTTCCATCGGAGTCGCTGTGGCCCAGGCACTCGACGTCGCCGACCTGCGTCTGGCAGCTCACCTGGGCGTCGACATTCGGTGGCAGGTAGACGTGCGTCTCGCCGATCCCCACCGCGACGCTGGTCCGCACGGTCTGGTCATTGGTCAGCCGCAGCTCAGTGAGGTCGAGATCACCGTTACCCAAAGTGACCGAGTACCGCGGCTGCACCTGGGCGGCGGTGGTCGGCGTCCAGTGGCTGCCGCCGACCTTGAAGCCGGCGGCCGGGGCCGCACTGAGCACCCAGGTCAGCAGGGCCAGGGGGATGGCGACCGGAATCAGTCCCCGGCCACCCTGGAAAAACGCGCCGACCACTAGACCGAGTCCCACGACCCCCAGCAAAATCGCGGCGACCTGAGCCGCCGACAGTGTCGGCGCGAAGGCCAGCGCGATGCCGCCTACCAGCAGCGCGATCCCGAGTGTGATCGGGGTGACCTTCCAGCGGGCACCCGGTGGTGGGGCAGTGGGCTCGGGCTGCGCTGAGGGTTCCGGCAGGTCCCAGGCGAAGGGTGCGGCACCCAGCGGGTCCCACGCTGGAGGGCCAGACCGCTCCGGATCGCCGGCTGTAGCTCGCTTGGTGGGCGCCGGCTCGGTATCGGGTTGCGCAGTTCCGGCCGGACGTGATCCAGGGATCTCGCCCAACGCGGCCCGCGAGCGATGCAGCAAGAACAGTGCACCCAACGCGACAGCGAGCCCGATGACGCCCGATCCGTGGCCACTGAGCAAAGCGGCGGCGGCCGGGATCAACAGCAGCACGAGCACGATGGTGAGTACTGCCGACATCGAGCCGCGGCCGCGTCCGCTTCCCGTTCCGGAGCCTTGGTCGCCTTCCGCGGGCAGCAGCAGCCAGCCCAGCAGGTACAGCAGCACTCCCGCACCACCGGTGATGGTGGCCACCACGAAGGCCACCCGAACCAGCACTGGATCGACGGCATACCGTCGCGCGATCGCCGCCGCCACCCCGGCGATCTTGCGGTCGCTGGAGCGCCGGCGCGGCCTGGTGGCCCAGAAGTCTCGGACGGTGTGCTCCACGTTGATCTGACTCACGCTGCTCAGCCTGACCCTCTGCGACGGCCGGCACCATCGGGGGTCACCCTGATCCATCCCCGGTCGGGGGATACCGGGGGCGACCCTGATACCCCTATGTCTGCTGCGCGTGTGACCATGGCAGGCGTGAGCACACCGGCAGACGAGGCGACCGGAACCCGGCCGCTGCCCGCGCCGGTTGCTGGGCAGGTTCATGGACCATCCAGGTTGCGCCGGCATCGCTCGGACCGGGTCATCGCGGGGGTGTCGAGCGGGATCGCCGAGCACCTCGGCGTGCCGGTGCTGTGGGTGCGGATGGTCTTCGTCGCGCTCGCCGGCCTCGGCGGCGCTGGGCTCATCGGGTATGCGCTGCTGTGGGCGTTCCTACCGGCCACCGATACCCGTGCCCGGCGACCGAGTACTGCGCGGGATCGGCAACAGGCGGTCGGTCTGGTGGTGCTCGGCGCCGGCCTCGCGCTGGCCGGGGCGGCGCTGGGCACCGCCTGGGCCAGCTGGCTGACCGGACCGTTGGGCGTCGCCCTGATCGGCGCGGGCGTGGTCTGGCGGGAGGCGGACGCCAGCCAGCGGACCCGCTGGCGCAGCGGCGCGGGGATCTTTCTCGGCGGGAAGATGGCGCTGCTGCGGGTGCTGGCCGGCATCGCACTGGTGACCAGCGGGATCGCCGTGTTCCTGCTCAACCAGGGCAACCTGGGCCAAGCCCGGTTCGCGTTGCTCGCCGCCGCGGCGACGCTGGTCGGGGTGGCCGTACTGACGGTGCCCTGGTGGCTGCGGCTGATGCGTGCACTGAGTGAGGAACGCCGGGCTCGGATCCGCACCGAGGAACGGGCCGAGATTGCCGCGCACCTGCATGACTCGGTGCTGCAGACGCTGGCCCTGATCCAGCAGCAGTCCGATTCGGCCCGGGAGGTTCGCCGGCTGGCCCGCGGCCAGGAACGGGAGCTTCGCTCGTGGCTTTACGGTCCGCAGGGTTACGGACAGCCGCGGACCAACGGTGCCGCCCCGGCTTTCGCAGCGACCTTGCACGCCGCTGCCGGCGAGGTGGAGGACACCTACGCGGTCAGCATGCAGGTTGTCGTGGTGGGTGACTGCGCGCTGGACCAACCGCTGCCCGCGCTGGTGCAGGCCAGCCGGGAGGCAATGGTCAATGCGGCCAAACATGCCGGGGTCGCCGAGGTCAGCGTGTATGCCGAGGTCGAGCCGGGTCAGGTGCACGTGTTCATCCGGGATCGTGGCGCCGGATTCGATCCGGCCGCGATCGCTGCCGATCGGCACGGGTTGGCCGATTCAATCCGCGGCAGGATGCAACGCCACGGGGGTACGGTGACGCTGCGCACCGCGCCCGGCGACGGCACCGAGGTTCAGCTGGCCATCGCTCGCCGGAAGGGCGGGGAGGAGACATAGCCGTGCAGGCGGGCATCCGAGTATTCCTGGTGGACGACCACGCGCTGTTCCGCACCGGGGTGAAGGCCGAGTTGGACCGGGCCGGTTCCGGCGATCCGGACCTGCCGCCGGTTGTGGTGGTCGGCGAGGGCGGTTCAGTGCAGGAGGCAGTCGCCGGGATCGCGCATCTGCGTCCCGACGTCGTGCTTCTCGACGTCCATATGCCTGACGGGGGAGGCGCGGAGGTGCTGCGCCGGGTCCGTCCCGAGCAGCCTGACGTGGTGTTCCTCGCGCTGTCGGTGTCCGATGCGGCCGAAGACGTGATCGCGGTGATCCGCGGCGGCGCCCGTGGGTATGTGACCAAGACGATCTCCGGGCGGGAGCTGGTCGACGCGGTGCGCCGGGTGCACGGGGGGGACCCGGTGTTCTCCCCGCGGTTGGCCGGTTTCGTCCTCGACGCGTTCGCTCAACGGCCCGGGGCGCCGGTCGGAGACCCGGAGGTGGATCTGCTCACCCCGCGCGAGCGCGACGTGCTGCGCCTGCTGGCCCGCGGCTACGCCTACAAGGAGATCGCCGCCGAACTGTTCATTTCGATCAAGACAGTGGAAACTCACGTCTCCTCGGTCTTGCGCAAGACACAACTCTCCAACCGCTACGAACTCTCCCGCTGGGCCTCCGACCGCCGCCTCGTCTAGCCCCGTCCCCGACCGCGGCGCGTTAGCGTGTGAGTCTGGCCGCGGACTCGATGATGACTCGGCCGACAGGGGAAGTCGTCATATTGAGCCGGTAGCGCTCGACGCTGGGCTTCCGGTTGGTCGGCTCGAACACCAGATTCACCAGCACGCTGTTGCCCTGCACCGCAACCGGCCCACGGATGGTGATCCGGTTGATCCCGTTCCAGAAGTTGGTGTAGTGCTGGAAGCCCTGGGCTTGTTCGGTGGTGCCGAGGTATTGCCAGGCCACTGCGGCGTCCTCAGGCAGCAGGCCGTAGTAGCTACGGACGGTTTGCTCCAGCTGGGCGGGCTGCGGCTGCGCGGGTGCCGGCTGTGCGACTTGCGGTGACTGAGCCGGCTGCGGGGGGCGCACGGCGGGCGCTGCGGATCTGGCGGCCGCCAGCTGATCCCGGCCGGCAGTCGGCATAGTCCCCAGCATCGCCAGCACGACCGCCACCACGGCAAGGCAGGCGGCGGCGCCGAACAACACAGCGGGCCGGGCACGCCGCTGCCACCACGCGACGCGGTCGGCTCGTCGCCGCGGGGTGCTCAGCGGGGGACTGGCAGGCAGGCCTACTGCGGTCGGGGTCGCTTGGGGGCGCGCGGCCGTCGACGGCCGTGGCGGCCCGGCCGTGGGCGACGTGAACAGTGTGGGCGCCATCGCCGCGGAAGCCCCCCGGCCTGCCACCGCGCCGAGCGCCGCTGCCGCGTCCGGCATCGACGGGCGCGCCGCCGGATCGTCGGCAAGTAACTGCATCAGAATCGAGGCCAACGGGCCGGCTCGGCGCGGTGGCCGCACCCGGCCCTCGGCGACGGTGCGCAGCAGCGCCAGGGTGTTATCGTCCAGCCCGAACGGGGGTTCGCCCTCCACCGCGACGTACAGCATCGAGCCCAGCGAGAACACGTCGCTCGCGGGGCCGGGTTGCTCACCGCGGGCCACCTCCGGAGCGAAGTAGGCGGGAGTGCCGGCCAGCACGCCGGTGCGGGTCACAGTGGCATCCCAGCTGGCCCGGGAAATGCCGAAGTCGGTGATCTTGACGGTGCCATCCTGGCCGAGCAGCACGTTGCCGGGCTTGACGTCCCGGTGCACGATGCCCGATTGGTGCGCGGCAGCGAGCGCCGCGGCGACCTGCCAGCCGATCCTGGCGACCTCATGTGGCGGCAGTGGACCCTGCTCGGCGAGAACCGTAGCCAGGCTGTGTGACGGCAGGTACTCCATTACCAGCCACGGCACGACCTGGTCGCTGACCCCCGTACCATGATCGAGCGCCACGTCGTAGACGCAGATGGCGTGCGGGTGCTGCAACCGGGCGGCAATCCGGCCCTCGCGCATCGCCCGGGCCGTGGCCGTCTCCGCCTCCGTCTCGGCCAGACCGGACTGCATGACCAGTTCCTTGAGCGCAACCTTGCGGTCCAGCCGCTTGTCGTGCGCTCGCCAGACCACCCCCATCGCGCCGCTGCCGATCTGCCGGTCCAGCCGGTAGCGACCGGCAACCAGCCGGGTGCCGGGGTTCACCTACTTCGCTCCTCGCTCACCACCTCAGGCTAGGTCTTCGCCGACGGCCAGACTCGCCCTGCGCAAGCCGCGTCGCTGTCCGGTAGCTCCGACAAGACGGGCGGCGCGCACCTGACTAGCTCAACCACCGCTGCGATAGCGGGTCCGGGTGCTCTGCAACGCTTGATACCCCACTACGCCACTGCCGGCACCGGCCAGGATGGCCAGGATGTCGGCGGCTGTGCCGCCGGTGCACAGCAGCAGCGCTAACGCGACGCCGAGTGTTACGGCCGCCACCGGAACCCGGCCGCGGACGTACTGGCTGATCGGTTCGCCGCCGGCCCGCCGGTTGGCAGCCGAGCCCAGCAACGCGAGGTATCCACCATGGGCTACCGCAGCCAGCAACCCGGCCAGCGCGGCGAGGACCGCAATCACATTGAGCACCATGCAGCCAGTGTGCCTGCCGCGGCGCCGGCAGCGCTGTGGTAGGCGCCGCCAAGCGTCGATTTAGTGACCTAGCCGGCCGCGTCCCAACCGCAGCAGCAGCATCGCCAGCTCGTGACCCTCCGGGCCGAGCGCGCGGTAGCGGTCCAGCACGGCCATCTCACGGCCGTGCACCACACGCGGCCCGCCGGCCGCTCGGCGCGCCTGGCCGATGGTTCGAGAAACCGAGGTGCGTCGCTGCACCAACCGCAAGATCTCCGCGTCGAGGTAGTCGATCTCGTTGCGCAGCGCGGTGAGGTCGGGAACTGAACTGTCCAGGACTCTGGGTGCTGCCTCGCTGGTGGCCTGGTGGGACATCTCGATGGTCTCCTCATCCTGGCTCGGAGCCCGCATTCCCTGGCAGCAACAACGCCCCGGGTCCGTGGACTCCGGGGCGCTGTGGTGGTCTGTTTCGTGCCTCACACCATCACGGGCACCGGATCCGGTACCCGTAAAAAAAGCGTCGGCGACTCAGCACGACACGAGTCTGCCACGTTGCGCGCTGCGCCGTCCACTTGCTTGGCGGCTCGTGAGTGGCATTCGGTGCCGTAGCACTGTTTCGCGCTCACGGGTCTTGCACCCGGTACCGTGGTCGTCACGATGAGTGCCTTCACGTCTTGCGGGACACCCGCACCCGGGCCTAGCGGGACACCCGCACCGCCACAAGGCCTGCTCGCCGGGCTCAACCCGCAGCAACGTGCGGCGGTGGAGCACACCGGCTCCCCGCTGCTCATCGTCGCCGGAGCCGGGTCGGGCAAGACCCGGGTGCTGGCGCACCGCATCGCCTACCTGCTCGCCCACCGCGGCGTCGCACCCGGGCAGGTGCTGGCGATCACCTTCACGAACAAGGCTGCCGCGGAGATGAGGCAGCGGGTCAGCGCGCTGGTCGGCGGGCGCGC
>JBHELN010000156.1:0-3417 GCA_046263115.1 Pseudonocardiaceae bacterium
ACCCAGCCGGCGGCGGGGAAGTGCTGCTGGTGCTCCCGCTGGTCAGCGCTGACCACCCGACCGGCCTGGTCGAAGACCATGCAGCGAGTGGAGGTGGTGCCTTGGTCGATCGCTGCGATGTACTGGCTCATCGACCATGGACGTTAGCGGGTTCGGGCGCCGCAGTCGGGTTGCCGATCAGCACGATCGGGGAAGTTTGGGCGTTATGGGAAACCAATTGCTGCGCCGGGCGCCTGAAGACGGCCTGCGCAGCTGGACCTCCGTCACGCTCGTTGGGACGGCATTCGCGATTACGATGCTGGGCACGACGCTGCCGACGCCGCTGTATCCGCTCTACGAGAAGGCCTTCCACTTCGGTGAGTTGATCACCACGGTGGTGTTCGCCGCCTACGCGGTCGGTGTCATCGCCGCCCTGCTTTTGTTCGGGCACTGGTCGGATCAGCTAGGTAGGCGTCCGATGTTACAGGCGGGGCTGGTGTTGTCCGGGCTTTCTGCGGTCGTCTTCCTGCTGGCGGGCACACTGGGTTGGCTGTTCGTCGGTCGGGTGCTGTCCGGATTGTCGGCGGGGATCTTCACCGGAACCGCAACCGCCACGATCGTCGATCTGGCTCCTGACGAGGGCAAGTCGCGGGCGAGCCTGATCGCGGCCGCAGTCAATATGGGGGGTCTCGGCGCAGGCCCGCTGCTGGCCGGTGTCCTGGCGCAATACGCACCGCTGCCACTGACCCTGTGTTTCCTCGTCGATCTGGGCCTCGTCGTGCTGGCCGTTGTCGGGGTGCAGGTCGTCGCCGAACCCGTGCAGCGGCCCGACACCGTCCGTCTGCGGCCCCAGAAGATCACTGTGCCGGCCGAGATCCGGGGGGTGTTCACCAGAGCGGCGATCGCCGGCTTCGCCGGTTTCGCTGTCATGGGACTGTTCACCGCGGTATCCCCGGCGTTTCTCGGCACGGTGCTTCATGACCCCAATCACGCGGTCATCGGCGCGGTGGTGCTTTCCGTATTCATCGCCTCGACGATCGGCCAGTCGCTGTCCATGGTCATGGACGAGCTGTCAGCCCTGACAGTCGGGTGTGCCAGCCTGATTGCGGGGATGATTCTGGTCGGAGCGAGCCTGCCGGTCCGCTCGCTCGCCATGCTCATCGGGGGAGCGGTCATCGCCGGAGTCGGCCAAGGCATGAGTTTCCGGGCCGGGCTGGGGTCGGTGACGAGCGCCAGCCCGCCGGGCAAGCGCGGTGAGATCACGTCGAGCTACTTCGTGATGCTCTACGTTGGTATCGCTATTCCGGTGATCGGCGAAGGCGCCGCGGCGATGGCCTTCGGTCTCATCGTTTCCGGCATGGTGTTCGCGGCGCTCGTCGCGATTCTCGCCGCTGTCGTCCTGATGCTCCTGGTGCGCAGCGCGCGTGAGAAGTCGGGTTGAGGAGATCAGCTCATTTGTCCGAGCAGCGGAAACAGCGAAAGTATCTTCCTCACCAATCCCAGCTGGCTGCTGCGAAGGGCGACCTCGACACGATGTTGCCGCCGTCGCTCAGCCGGCCAACGCATTGGGCGCGCCTTCGGTGAGGAATTAGCCCACTTTCCTACCCCATGCCGTCCATCCGGCTCGCGCCGTCATCGAGCCAGACCGCGCGGCCTTCGTGGGAGACAGCATCGAGGGCAGCGGCGGCGATCAAGCATGCTCCAACGTGACTGCGGAGCAAGCCGCACGCGGTAGCGTGCTGCAGGCGATCGGCTAGGACGCAGGGGGTGGGATCGGTGCGGCAGGCGCAGCGCGAGCACCCGCAGCACCTCGGGTCCGCCCCCGGGCAATTGGGTCCGGCGCAGCGAGCGGCGGACTGGCAGCGGTTGGCCGCTGAGCAGTTCGACGTCGTCGTCATCGGTGGCGGTGTGGTCGGCTCCGGTGCGGCGTTGGATGCCGCCACCCGGGGTCTCAAGGTGGCTCTGGTGGAAGCGCGGGATCTGGCTTCGGGAACGTCCAGCCGGTCGTCCAAGCTGTTCCACGGTGGCCTGCGCTATCTGGAACAGCTGGAGTTCGGGCTGGTCCGCGAGGCCCTGCACGAGCGGGAGCTGATGCTCACCCGGCTGGCGCCGCACCTGGTCAAGCCGGTCGGCCTCTTGTACCCGCTGGCGCACCGGATCTGGGAGCGGCCCTATGTTGCCGCCGGGCTGGCGCTCTACCAGACACTGGGCGGGGCACGCTCAGTGCCGGGTCAGCGGCATTTGACCCGGGCCGGAGCGCTGCGGTTGGCGCCGGCGTTGCGCCGGGACCATCTCGTCGGCGGGGTGCACTACTACGACGCGATCACCGACGACGCCCGGCACACGATGACAGTGGCCCGCACGGCGGCTCAGTACGGCGCGGTGGTGCGCAGCTCCAGCCAGGTCATCGGCTTCCGGCGGGAAGCGGATCGAATTTGCGGAGTCCGGGTGCGGGATTGTGAAACCGGCGCGGAGACCGACGTCGATGCGCACGCAGTGCTCAACTGCACCGGCGTGTGGACCGACGAGATCCAGCGGTTATCCGGCGGACGTGGTCGCTTCCGGATTCGCCCCTCCAAGGGCGTGCACATCGTGGTCCCGAGAGACCGCATCGTGTCGGAGAGCGCGCTGATCCTGCGCACCGCGACCTCGGTGCTTTTTGTCATCCCGTGGCGTAACCATTGGATCATCGGCACCACCGACACCCGGTGGAACCTCGACCTCGCGCACCCCGCGGCCACCCAAGCGGACATCAACTACCTGCTGGACACGGTCAACGCGGTGTTGGCCACGCCGCTGAACGAGGACGACATCGAGGGCGTTTACGCAGGTTTGCGGCCCCTCTTGGCAGGCGAGAGCGAGGAGACCTCGCGGCTGTCCCGGGAACACGCCGTCGCGCGGGTAGCACCCGGCCTCATCGCTATCGCGGGCGGCAAGTACACCACCTACCGGGTGATGGCTGCCGATGCAGTGGACGCGGCAGTGCCCGATCTGCCCGGCCGGGTCGCGCCCTCCATCACCGACAAAGTGCCGCTACTCGGCGCGGACGGTTACCACGCACTGGTCAACCAGGCTGACACGCTGGCCGCTCGCTACCGGCTGCACCCCTACCGGCTACGGCATCTGCTGGATCGGTACGGCTCGGCGGTGCACCAGGTGCTGGCCCTGACCACGGATCGTACGGATCTGCTGGCGCCGCTGACCGCGGCGCCCGACTACCTGCGTGTCGAGGTCGTGCACGCGGCCAGCCATGAAGGGGCCTTGCATCTGGAGGACGTTTTGACCAGGCGCACCCGGATCTCGATCGAATACTCGCATCGGGGCGAGGCGTGCGCAGCCGAGGTCGCCGACCTGATGGCCGGGGTGCTGAACTGGACGGTTGCCGCACGGGATCGTGAGGTGCAGTTCTACCTCGCCCGGGTGGCCGCCGAGCGCGAC
>JBHELN010000157.1:0-2840 GCA_046263115.1 Pseudonocardiaceae bacterium
CAGATCCGGACTGGTGGTCTGAAATTCGGCGCGCACCGCGGCGATCAGCTCGTCGATCACATCGGCACAGTCGCCGACGATGGGCACGTCCGCCCGGCGGTTCTTCGAGATCTCCGCGGGGTCGATATCGGCGTGCACCACTGTGGCGCCTGGCGCGAACGATGACAATTGCCCGGTGACCCGGTCGTCGAACCGGGCGCCGAGCGCCACCAGCAGGTCGGAGCGCTGCATCGCCGCGACCGCGGCCACCGTGCCGTGCATGCCGGGCATGCCCACGTGCTGTGGATGCGAATCCGGGAAGGCGCCGCGCGCCATCAGCGTGGTCACCACCGGCGCCCCGGTGAGCTCGGCCAACTCCCGCAACGCCGCGGTGGCCCGCGCCTTGATCACACCACCGCCAACGTAGAGCACGGGGCGGCGGGCGTTCGCGAGCAGCCGGGCGGCCTCCCGGATCTGCTTGCCGTGGGGCCGGGTGGTCGGCCGGTATCCGGGCAACTGCAGCTCGGGTGGCCACACGAATGAGGTCTGCTCCTGTAGCACGTCCTTGGGAATGTCCACCAGCACGGGGCCCGGACGGCCGGTGGCGGCCAGGTGGAATGCTTCCGCGATCGCCCTCGGGATCTCCGCTGGATCCTTCACCAACATGTTGTGCTTGGTGACCGGCATGGTGATGCCGGTGATGTCCGCCTCCTGAAAGGCGTCCGTACCGATCAGCGCTCTGGTCTGCTGGCCGGTGATGGCCACCACCGGCACCGAGTCCATGTGCGCGTCAGCCAGTGGGGTGACCAGATTCGTCGCACCGGGGCCCGAGGTCGCCATGCACACCCCGACCCGCCCGGTGGCCTGCGCATACCCGGTCGCAGCGTGCCCGGCGCCCTGCTCGTGGCGGACCAGCACGTGGCGCACCTTCGTGGAGTCGAGCAGCGGGTCATAGGCAGGCAGGATCGTGCCACCAGGGATGCCGAACACGGCCTCGCATCCGAGCGCTTCCAGCGAGCGCACGAGCGACTGTGCGCCGCTGACTCGCACCGGTGCGCCTACCGGTGGAGCCGGTCTGGGCGGTGGGGTCGGTCCAGGCATATTAGTCGCGCTCGGCACATTAGTTGGGCTGGGCATATTAGTTGGGCTGGGCATATCTCTGGACAGGTCTCTGGGAGTCGCGGTTGTCATTGTCCTGCCTTATTTTCATCGCTTGCTCAGCCCCGGGCATCAAAAAACCCTCGCCGCCCGGTCGGGCTCAAGCGAGGGTTGGCGCGTCGACGTCTTTGAGTTCTTCAGACGACGCGCCTTCGACGTACGAGGACGTTGGGAATAAGCACGTCGCCGACGGTAACCGCCGCACCCCGGCACCGTCAACTTAGTAAGAATCGCTCCCGCATCGTGGGAGCGAGTCCTGGCGTGACCAGCAGTCACACTTTTCGCCAGCGCCTGGGCGAGTCGGCGATAAGCTCGCCGCTGGCCTCGACCCACCGTAGCTAACCGCTACCTTAGGCACGCTGCTCGGCGTCCGGTGGTACGGCTCTCAGGCCGGTAGCAGCGAGACCCCATCGGTTTGGTGGGAGAGGCGGGCGAGTTCACCGGGATTGCTGGTGATCACAACTGCGTCGAACAGCTCCGCGGTGGCCACCACGCAAGCCTCCACCGCAGAACCCGCGCGCGCCCGGGCACGAAGCTGCGCGGCACGCCGGGCCAGCGGTTCCGCCAGCGGATGGACCACGGACAACACCACTGTTCGGTTCACCAGCGTGTCGCGCACCCGGTTGCCGGTCAGCGAGTCGATGAGCACAACCGCGGGCAGGATCGGTGGCCACAAGCCGCGTCGCCGCAGCGCTGTGATGCGAGCGGCGGTCTGCCGGTCCCGACGGCCCAGCGCGGTGACCGCACCCGAGTCCAGTACCAGGCTCATCGGCGCTGCGTCATCTCATTTGGCCGCCTCAATTGGGGCGTCGCGCAGCCGGCACGGTCGCGGCGTCGATCCAGGCATCCGCCGCTGCCAACTCGTCTGCAGTGGGCGGGCCGCCGATCTCCACCGCGAGCTCCGCGAGGTACTGATTCGCTACCGCGGCCAGCTCCCGCCGGCGAAGCTCCACGCGGACGGCGTGCTGAGCAAGCTCGGAGATCGGCAGCTGCAACTCCTTGACAGCCTGATGGAGGTCTTCTGGCAGGTAGATCTGGACCCGTGGCATACGCCTACTGTACGCCTATTTGGGTAACCGCTATAGCCCGTCACTATGTGACGGTGACCGACCCCACCACGGTGACTTTCCGGCTGCCGCTCACCGCGCTGCTCGGGATCTTCGGATTGATCGTGTGCATGACGCCGGTAGCCTTCGGCGCACCGGGACTGCAGGTGCTGTACTTGGTGCCGCTGATGGTGGGTGTCTGGCTGGTACGGACCCGCACCGTGGTCGGCCCCGAGACCGTGGTCGCGTATCGAGTATGGGGCTCGCAGCGGATGGCATGGTCCGACCTCGCAGGCCTTCGGGTGGATGGCCAGTCCCGGATATGGGCGGTGTTGCACGCAGGAGATGAAGTAGGGCTGCCCGCGGTGCGCGCCCGTCACCTTCCCATCCTGGCGGCGATCAGCGGCGGCAGGCTGCCGGCTTCCCTGGCAGAATCCGACGAGCGGCCGACGACGCACAGTTGATCATTATGTCAGGGGGAAACCGTCACTGTCGGTTAACGCCACACCCGCCATCGGTGACCGCTCACCTGCGGCATACAGCCTTGCATTTAATCTGGCCGACCGTGCGCACCCTCGTGGCGGGTGTAGCCGGCGCCCGCCGCCGCGCGCCCCGCGTACTGATCACGTCGGTGGCGCTGCTGTGCGCATGCTCGGT
>JBHELN010000158.1:0-3479 GCA_046263115.1 Pseudonocardiaceae bacterium
CGATGGGTCCGGGTGAGCAGGTCAAGTCCCTGCGCGGAGCAGAAGGTCGTCCGGGCCAGATCGACGAGGAGATGAGCGGGGTACTGGCCGAGACTCTTATCCAGCGCGGTCTGCAGGATCGGGATGGTGCACAGGTCGACCTCACCCACCACCCGCACCACGATGATCTCGCCTGCGGCGCACTGCGAGGACTCGATAGCGCCGGACAACAAAAACCCAGTGTGTCCTGGCTGCACGGACATAGCCACCTCCAGCGAACGCACGGTCTCGAGCGTCGCCGGGTCTGGGGCTACTCGCTCCAAACTACCATTCGGTACCGGCACCACACTGGTTCGAGGGGGTGACAAAAACCGCACTACCGCTGGTCGGCTACTCGATCTCCTACCGCGGGTGCACCGAGCACCTCGGCGGCCAGGTCGGTCTCGACGACCCGGCGGGCCACCTCGGACAGCCGTGCGTTGTGGCTGCGGGCATAGCCGCGCAACCGGTCAAAGGCCGCGTCCATGCTCAGACCCCCATGCTGGGCGAGCACCCCCTTGGCCTGCTCGATGATCACCCGATGGTTCAACGCGGTCTGCAACTGCTCGGTGACCACCTCACCGCGGCGAATAGCGCGTTCGGACAAAATCCCGATCGTCGCGACATCAGCCAACGCCTGACCCAGCGCCAGATCAGCCTCGGGCAGGGCCCCCGGCTGACGGTGAAACAAATTCATCGTCCCGATCGCCTCACCGCGCAACCGCAACGGCAGCGCATGCACCGATCGATAAGCTCCCCGCGCGGCAACCGCAGCGACGAACACCGGCCACCGCCCGCCCGCCTCCGCCAGGTCCGGGACGCTCACCGGCGCACCGGTGCTAAAGCACTCCATACAGGGACCCTGCTCAGCCTGCAGCTGCAGCAGCTCCATCACCTCGGCGTCTTCCTGCGACGACGCCACCACCCGCAGGGTGCGCTGCGAGTCGGCCAGCAGAATCCCGGCCGCCTCGGCGGCCAACAGCTCGACGCTGTAGCCCACCAACCGGTCCAGCAACTCGATGATGTCGTAGTCATCAACCAGGGTGTCCGCAAGCCCCACGAACGCCCGACTCAGCAGCTGCTCGCGGCTGCTAGCTCCCTGACTCATCTTCCAGATCCCTTCGCCAAAGGCGCCCCGGGGTGGCACTCCGGGAACCGTCGTGCTCGGTCAATCCCGGTTCACCTCGTGTCCGGGGTGAAATGCAACCGCCGAGACACCACGTCGTGGGCGACATCACCCAGCAACCGCTGCTCAGCGAAAGCATAGGCCCGCAACCGGGCTAAAGCGTCCTGTGCGCTGACCCCGAGCTGGGCCAACACCATGCCGGTGGCCTGGTGGATCTCCGCGCGGCCGTGCAACGAATGGTCCAGCCACGCCTCATCGCCGGGATCGGTGCGCACCCCCAAAAACATCAGCGCGGCCATGTCCGCAGCGCTGATCGCATCCCGTAACTGCGCGTCGCTCAGCGAACCCGGTGCCCTGCGGTACAGGTCGAGCACCCCGAGGTTGAGCGTTCCCCACTGCAACGGCACCGCGAACAACGCCCCCACCACGGACTGCTCCATCACCGCCGCGGCGAAGATCGGCCAGCGGCTCGTCTCAGTGCTGTGGTACAGGTCAGGTACCAGCACCGGGCGCCCGGTCACCGCCGCCTCCACGCACGCGCCCTCACCGAAGCTGAACTGGAGATCTTCCAGCAACTCCGCCGTCGCATCAGTAGCGCACAACGTCTCGCGCGCGCTGCTCGCGGTCAACAGCGAGATAGCCGCACCGTCAACGTCCAGGCCCACCACACACGCCTGACAGACCTGCTCAGCCAGCGCACGCTCATCCCCGACATCGCAGACGATCTCCAGCACCGCCCGCGTCACCGCGCCCAACTCAGCCACCCGGACCGACCCCACCACACCGGCCGTCACCGAACACACTCACTGCCAGCACCCATCAGTCCAGGTCAAAATCGCGAAAGACGGAACACGACGGGGACTCGATCGGCACCGACGGACCCACCCAACGCTACACGCAGGACGTCGCTGTAAAGACTCCCCACTCTAAGCTGTCAGTCACGGTACGCTGCGGTGCAGGCCAAGCGCAGGTCAGCGGCAATGACCTGGCAGGGCAGACAGATTTCCAATCGCACGATCAACCGCAGGTGCCTCCGGCGGGCCTCGGCTCCGGGATGGCCCCGGGCTGGGCCCGAAAGTGGTGGGTCACCGGCTGCGCGGGTATCCCGCCACGTCGGCAGCGAAGGCGTAGCAGACCAGGGGCAGGGGTCCATGTCGTTCAGCCGCCGGGTGCTGATAGCTCTACCTTCTTGATCGGGTCTTCCCCGGGGAACGCTTCGGGTGCTTGTCCTTTGAGGACTTTGTGGAGACGGCGTCTCCGGGGGACGGCCTTGGAGGCCTGACGCCCAAGAGGGTGTTGTCCTGCGAGGACTGTCTATCAGCACGGCGCTGCGCCTCCGGTGTAAGTGGACGTGGCGGAGGAGGAGGCGGTTGTGCTGGGGGTGGGGATTGATTGGGCCGAGGAGTTTCATCTGGTGGCTCTTGGCCGGCCCGGTGAGGGTGTCATTGAGGTGGTGCGGGTGGGCCACAATCCGAGAGCGGTCGACGCGTTGGTGGATAAGGTCGCCGCGCTGGAGTGCGATCCTGCCCAGGTGCGGGTGGTGATCGAGACTCGGCACGGGCTGTTGGTGGATCGGCTGGTTGACGCCGGGTTTGTGGTGGTTCCGGTCAATCCGGATCTGATTAGCCGGCGGCGTGGACCGGCGAAGAAGAAAGACGACGCCGAGGACGCCCGGATTGCCTGTCTGCTGGCGTTGGACCGGTTCGCTGAATTGCGTCCACTGATTCCACACGGCCCGATCGCCGCGGAGTTACGCGCCATTGCTCGTGACGATGAGCGCGCAGTTCGCGACGAGCGGCGACTGCTCAACCGGCTTCGCGCCGACCTGCTGACGGTGTTCCCCGCGGCGGTCACGATCGCCGGAAAGGATATGGGCGCGCCTCGGTTTTTGCGCATGCTGCAACGCTGGCCGACTGCCGAGGCATTGGGCTCGGTGAGTCGAGATGAGCTCGTTGAGTGGTGTCGCGCCCAGCGCAGCGGCTATGGGGAGCGCTTCGCCGACCGGGTCTGCGCCGCGCTGGCCGCCGAGCAGTTCTGCGCTCCCGCCCATCTGGTGCGCGCCAAGGTGGACACCATCCGGCTGGCCACCGCCCAGCTGTTGCTCCTCGGTGCCCAGCGGCGTGCCTGGCAACGGCGGATGAGTGACCTGCTGCTCGGCGCGACCCTCAGCCACACCAGTGATGATGACCACGGGCAGGAGCACACGCCGGGGCAGGCGTTTCCTGGCGGCGAGATCTACCAGCTTTCCGGGTCTGGGTGCTCGCCTCGCCGCCAGGATCGCCGGTGAGATCGGCGACCACATCGAGCAGTTCAGCACACCGAACTCCCTGCAATG
>JBHELN010000159.1:0-4014 GCA_046263115.1 Pseudonocardiaceae bacterium
GTCGAATCGGCCATGGTCGTTAGCTCCCTGGCAGGTCGGTCGATACCTCCGTCCCATACCCGGTTGCGGCGGGGTCTCAACCCGCGACGCTGGCAACGCAGGATGCACCTGCCGCGGCCGGATCGACGAACCGGTAGGTCAGTGCCGTGTTATCTGCCTGTCCTGTGCGCGCGGTACAAGCTTGACGGGTCGGCGAACAGCGGCGCGTAGAAGCGGCCTTCCCGCAGGTGCAGCGATCGGGCGCCGGGGGTCGCGAGGTACTCGCCGAAGATGATCCCGCCGGCGAGCGCCAGCGCGGTGGCGGCGGCAGTGACGAGCGGACTGAGATGCTGCGCGGATTGGAAGAAGCCCTGGTAAAGCTGAACTCCGGGAAGCATCGCGAGGATGGCGCACGTCGCCAGTGCGGTTGCTGGGGCGTGCATCCACCGGGCGTAGAGGACACCGACCGCGCCGGCGACGAACGCCGCCGCTCCGGCTGACCAGACTGCCCCGTAGTCAGCGCGGACGGCGGCTACATCCACGGCGTAGGCGGCTGAAGACAACAGCGCTGTCGGCAGGATCACGCGTGGCGGGTTCTGTGCGACGACACTAAAGCCAATCGCGACGAAGGCGGCCGCGAGGACCATGACCCACAGGGGCAGTGACTTCATCGAGATGTTGCTGCGGATCGCCAGATCGACCTCGACGCGGTGCGCGACAAGCAGCCCCAGCGTGACCCCAACGATGAGACCGACGGTGTTGGTGATCGCCTCGAAGATGCGTCCGGCTCCAGTGAGGTACCAGCCGGTGATGGCATCTTGGACGCCTCCCGTTGTCGTCATGCCGGCGAGCATGACGATGATGACGGCAATGACGACGATGGACGGGTCGGTTTTCGGGTCAATTACGTGCAACAGGAGGGCGCTGCAAACGCCGATGAACCCGGCGATGGCTTGGATGAAGAAGACTGGCCACTGGTGCCGGCCAAGTGCAGAGAACAGATAGTCCAGCAGAACGTTCGCGGCGAGTGCGATTAGCATCACGAGCCAGTCGCCGCCGAAGATACCGCCGGCGCTCGCTCCAGCGGCACCGGCCGCGGCTCGGGTCAGCCACCACGGGAAACGCCCAGGCGAGGTCGTTGCCCGGATGGCTTCACGGCGTGCCGCGTCAAGCGCGAGCTCACCGGCGGTGAACCGCTCGACAACGTGCAGCATGTCGGTCTGCCGGCCGTAGTTGAAGGCGCGGACGCCGATCGTCTCGACGTGGACGTAGGGAGTGTCACCCGGTGGGTGGTGCGTGACGAGCAGTGCGGTGTAGTTGATGTCGACGGTGACCTGCCTAAGCCCTGCGGTGTCTAGGACGTCGAGGACGGCCTGCGCCACCTCCGACGCGGCCGCGCCGCTAGACAGCAGCACCGCCCCGGCGTGGGACGCCAATTCGATCGCCCCGCGGACCTTTTCCTGCTCGGTGTGGGGGCTCCCCCTATGCTCCTGCTCTTCGTGCAAGGATCGCTCCTTCCCATAGGTCCGCGATGTTGTAGTACATGAACGCCATGCCGCCCGCGACGATGGGCATGTACTCAAACGCCCGCGCCGGCAACGGGTCGAGCACCCCCCATCGTGAGGCCGTACGGCAGCTCCGAGACCGCGAAGTCGACCTGCTCAGCCCGGAAGTCATTACGGCCGCTGGTCGAGCCGCCAACTGAAAAACCAGATCAAACCCAATAGCGGGCCATAACCTCCCTCTGGTGTCTCTTAGTCCGCGGCCGGAGCGCCGCTCTGCGGAGATCAATCTGGGGTCGGCCGTCAGGCGCCGGGGACAATGACATGCAGAACGCGTGGGGCCGGGCCGCCGGGAGCGGAGCGGCAGCGTGCCCGGCCCGCGGCGCGCTCTGCGCGCCGCCTTGAACCCTGTAAAGGTTTATTCGGCAACATCGCGGACTGCTGGACTGACTGCGGACACACGGACTGCAATGTTGATTCCTGCCAAGTCGACTTGACCTCGTGAGCGGTGCCGCAGTTGGTCAGCCGACGTGGACAGAACTGAGAACTGGGGTAGGTGCCGTCATGGCGCTGACCACTGTTCGGGTACGTCTCTCAGGCCGGTACCGGGGTACGCCTGGATGGGTCACTCGTCGTTTCTACCGCTTGCTTTGTCTATCTCGTCTATGCGTCTGACCACCGGCGGCGGCACGCCTGTGGACGTCATCCATTGGCCCCAAGGGTCAATGGAGACCCAAACTGAGGCCCAACGGCAGGGGGACGGTGACCAGGCGATCATGGTCGCTGGTGTTTGCCCTGGTAGTTGGCGGAGGATGCGGGATTTGAACCCGCGAGGGTTTTAACACCCAACACGATTTCCAATTCCGGTTCCAGGTGTTCATACTGGCTCCTCTCGTGCCATTCACGCAGGTCAGGGCAACCACGAGGTTGTCCCGCGAGTCGTAGAAGTTGAGGTGGCGGTCCCCCGCTCGATGCCTGCCTGGTGGTAGGTGTCGGGCGACCGCCAAGTCACACCGACGAGAAGGGGACCGCCGTGACCAATAACTACCAAAGCGGAGTGCTCGATTCGAGTGCGGCTGCACGCCTGGCGCTGCCGGAGACGGTGAGCGTGGCGCTGGAGGACATCGCCGCCGACATGGGCGAGGGGCTGCTCGCGCTTGCGGTCGGTGCTGGGCTGCAGGTGATGCAGCAGCTGATGGAGGCCGATGTGGCCGCGGTGTGCGGCCCGAAGGGACAGCACAATTCGGTCCGCCAGGCCGTCCGGCACGGCAGCGAGGCGGGCTCAGTGACCTTGGGTGGGCGCCGGGTGCCGGTGCGTCGGCCCCGGATGCGCACCGCCGACGGCACAGCTGAACTCCCAGTGCCGTCGTATGAGCTGTTTAGCTCCACCGAGATCCTGGGCCGGATGGCGATGCACAAGATGCTGGCCGGAATCTCGACTCGCCGATACCCCGTCGGACTGGAACCAGTCGGTCAGCGAGTCGAACGTGCCGCGACCGCGACGAGCAAGTCTGCGATCTCACGACGGCTCGTCGCGGCGACCCAGACCGCGCTGTCCCAGCTGCTCGCCGCCCCGCTGGGTGAGTTGGACCTGGTCGCACTGATGATCGACGGCGTGCACTTCGGTGAACACCTGTGCGTGGTGGCGCTGGGCATCGGTATTGATGGCACCAAGCATCCGCTTGCCCTGGTCGAGGGCTCGACCGAGAACACCACCACGGTCACCGAGTTGCTCGTCGGGCTGCGGGAGCGGGGCCTAGACACCACCCGGCCGATCTTCGTCGGCATCGACGGGGCCAAGGCGCTGCGGGCCGCGGTGCTACGGGTCTTCGACCATCCGGTCATCGGTCGCTGCCAGTTGCACAAAATCCGCAACGTCGCAGACAAGCTGCCCAATCACCTCGCCGCCATGGTCACCAAACGAATGCGCACGGCATACCACGCCGACTCTGCGCTCGCCGCCCAAGCTCAGCTCGAGGCACTGGCCTGCGAACTCGACCGCACCCATCCCGGCGCCGCCGCATCGCTGCGCGAGGGCATGGCCGAGACACTGACCGTGCTGCGGCTAGACGTGCCGCTCACGCTGGCCCGTACGCTGCGCAGCACCAACAGCATCGAGTCGATGATCTCCATCGCCCGCACCCACTGCCGTAACGTCAAACACTGGCAAAACGGCCAGATGGCGCTGCGCTGGTGCGCCGCCGGGATGGCCGAAGCCGGCAAGCAATTCCGCCGCGTCAACGGCCACCTACACCTGCCCGCACTACGTCAAGCCCTCACCCGCCACGTCGCCACGGACAAGGTCAGTACCACCCGCCACAATGAACCCGTGATCGCAGCCTGATCACAACGGGGTCCGCCGCCAAAGTTCAACGACGAACGGGACATCCTCTACGCGGCGCCAGCCGTAGCCAACTCGCGTGGACGATCTCGACACCGTGCGCGGAGCGTAAGCGTGCTTTGTGTAACGAGGAGCGCTTTACCCGATACCTCGTCGAAGTCTGCGAGGGCAGACTCACCAATCACACGACCC
>JBHELN010000160.1:0-3609 GCA_046263115.1 Pseudonocardiaceae bacterium
GCTTGGGATCCCCCTCAACCAGTCGATAGTAGGCGGGATTGTCGATACCCCGGAACGACAGCGTCGGTCCGAGGTGATTGCCTTCGGCGGTGTGGTTGTAGACCACATCCAGAATGACCTCGATGCCGGCCTGATGGAGTGCGCGAACCATGGACTTGAATTCTTGCACCTGCTGGCCACGGGTGCCGAAACAGGAGTAGTCGTTGTGCGGAGCGAAGAAACCGATGGTGTTGTAGCCCCAGTAGTTGGACAGCCCCCGCTCCACCAGCGTGGAATCGTGCACGAACTGGTGCACCGGCATGAGCTCGACCGCGGTCACGCCGAGATCCCGGAAATGTTTGATCATAGCGGGATGGGCGATGCCGGCGTAGGTGCCGCGGACGTCATCGGGGATGCGCGGGTGGCGCATTGTCATGCCCTTGACGTGCGCCTCGTAAATCACCGTCTGGTGATAGGGAATCCGCGGCGGCCGATCGTCGCTCCAATCGAAGAAGGGATTGATCACCACCGAGGTCATCGCGTACGGTGCAGAGTCGTCGTCGTTGTAGGAGTCCGGGTCACCGAACCGGTACGCGAACAGCGCCTCATTCCACTCGATGCGACCGTCGATCGCCTTGGCATACGGGTCGAGCAACAACTTGCTCGGGTTGCACCGCAGACCCGCCGCCGGGTCGTACGGGCCGTGCACCCGGTAGGCGTAGCGCTGGCCCGGACCCACCCGCGGTAGGTAGCCGTGCCAGACCAGGCCATCGCGCTCGGGCAGCGTGAACCGCGTCTCCTTGCCCCGGTCGTCGAACAGGCATAGCTCGATGCGATGCGCGGCCTCGGAGAAAATGGAGAAGTTGGTGCCGCCGCCGTCATAGGTCGCACCTAGCGGGTACGACGAGCCAGGCCAGATGTACACGCGCCCTCCGCTGATCGATGATGTTCGTGCGGCGAGCCGTAGCCGCCCGGCGATGTCTTTCTATCGTCTACACACCGTGTTCGCCACCGCAAAGCCAGCGCGATGCCACGGGCCGGAACGATTCGCGCGCTGAGACAATGGCCGGACACGCCAGGGCAAGGAGGACGAAGCGATTGACTGAGCACGAGGTGCCCTCGCTGATCAGGCTTGTCGAAGTCGCGGTGTCCGGCGCGATCACTCGAGCGGTTCCCGAGGTATCCGGCGCTGACCCCGTGGTGCGCCGCTCCGAGCACGCTGACTTCCAGTCCAACGCCGCGCTGGCGCTGGCCAAACGCGTCCGTACCCGGCCCACCGAGCTGGCCGCCACCGTGTCCGAAGCGCTGCGCGCTGATCCCGGCACCGCGGTGGCCGGCGTCACCGTATCCGGGCCGGGATTTTTGAACCTAACCCTCGCCGAGCCGGTGCTGTGGCAGCAGGTCACCACCCGACTGGCCAACCCGCGGCTGGGCGTCGGCAGCCCCGAGCAGGGCCGGCGAACCGTCATCGACTACTCCGGACCCAACATCGCCAAGGAGATGCATGTCGGCCACCTGCGCACCACCATCCTCGGTGACTGCCTGGTCCGCGTGCTGGGCTTTCTCGGCGCAGACGTGATCCGCCAAAACCACCTCGGCGACTGGGGCACCCAGTTCGGCATGCTCATCCAGTACCTCGATGAGCACCCCGACGTCAGCTGGCACCACGAACAACTCGGCGCCGGGACCTCGACCGTCTCAGCACTGGACGACCTCTACCGCGCTGCCCGCGCCACTTTCGACGCCGACCCCGCCTTCGCCGAGCGGGCCCGAGCCCGGGTGGTGGCGTTGCAGGCCGGTGACGAGGACACCGTCGCCCGCTGGAAGGAGATCGTCAGCGAGTCGGAATTCGCGTTCGAAGAGATCTACCATCGGCTCGGGGTGCTGCTGGAGCCCGAGGATGCCGACGGCGAATCCTTCTATAACGCCATGCTGCCCGAGGTCGTCGACGAGCTGACCGCCGCCGGTATCGCGGTGGACAGCGACGGCGCGCTCGTGATGTTCTCCGATGAGGTCACCGGCCCCGACAGCAATCCGGTCACGCTCATGGTGCGCAAGCAAGACGGCGGCTACGGCTACGACACCACCGACCTGGCGACCATCCGCCACCGCATCCGCGATCTCAAAGCCGACCGCATTCTCTACGTGGTCGACGCCCGGCAGTCCCTGCACTTCCGGTTGATCTTCGAGGCGGCGCGCCGCGCCGGCTGGCTCACCGACGGCATCGAAGCCACCCACGTCAGCTACGGCACCGTGCTCGGCCCGGACGGGCGGCCGTTCAAGACCCGCTCTGGTGGCACCGTCAAGCTCATGGAATTGCTGGATGCCGCCGTCGACCGGGCGAAAGCCAGCGTCTCCGAGAAGGCCCACGAGCTCACCGACGAGGAGTTGGGCCGGATCGCCGAGCAAGCCGGCATCGGCGCGGTCAAGTACGCGGATCTGTCCACCTCGCGCACCAAGGATTACGTGTTCGACGTCGAGCGCATGGTGTCGTTCAACGGGAATACCGGGGTGTACCTGCAGTACGCACACACTCGGATCTGCTCCATCCTGCGCAAGGCCGGTGACGCCAGCACAGACGTTGACCCGGCGCTGCCGCTGCACCCCGCGGAACGGGCTCTCATCCTCGCCGCGGACGCCTTCAGCGACGTGCTCACCGAAGTTGGCCGAGTCCTGGAACCGCACCGGCTGTGCGGCCACCTCTACGAGCTGGCGAAAGCATTCACCGACTTCTACGAAGCCTGCCCCGTGCTGGCGGCGGACGAGCCCGTCCGCGCCAACCGCATCGCCTTGTGCCGGCTGTCTGCCCGCACCTTGCGACAAGGCCTGAACCTGCTGGGCATCGCTGCACCGGAACGCATGTAGTGGGCCCCGTTGGGCAATACATCGTCATGACCGATGCAGGAATCCGAATCCGGCGGGTCTATGACCACCTGACTGCCGAAGACGGGACGCGGGTGCTGGTCGACCGACTATGGCCGCGTGGACTGTCCAAGGAGGCGGCCCACCTGGATGACTGGATCAAAGCTGCCGCCCCGTCCACCGAGCTGCGTAGGTGGTATGCGCATGATCCGGACAAGTTCGCGCAGTTTCGCGACCGCTATCGCACCGAGCTTGCGGCACCGGCCAGCCGGCCGGCGGTGGCGCAACTGCGCCGACTGGCCGCCGAACGGCCGCTGACCCTGCTGACCGCGAGCAGGGACATCGATCACAGCCATGCCGCAGTGCTCGCCGATGTGCTCGAGGAATCACCGTGATCGCAGCGGGACCCGACGAAGGCGGCGACGCCGCTTGCTGGTTGTCGCGGGTGTGCCCGTCCTGCGGCCGACTAGCCGACTCCGACCCGCCGACCGAGTGCGCCTACTGCGGCACCGAGATCCCCGATGACCAGGTCGACGACCGGCCGATTACCTCGTGACCGAGGCACCGAGCAGGTGCTCGACGGCTGCCAGCTTGATACACAACACCAGCCCGCCCAGTGCCTCGGTCAGCTCCGCAAGCGGCGGGTAGGTGGGTGCCAGCCGGATCACCCGATCATCAGGGTCCTTGCCGTACGGGAAGGGCGCGCCTGCCGCGGTCAGCGCGATGCCGGCCCCGGCGGCCAGCGCGACGACTCGGCTGGCGCAACCC
>JBHELN010000161.1:0-4303 GCA_046263115.1 Pseudonocardiaceae bacterium
CGATACCGGCATATCTCACAGAAATGGACAGCCACCCGGTCACCGCATCTTCGGGGCACTGGCCGTCACGGTCCTTCCCGCATCCTGCTGCTTGGCGGTCGTGAACATTCCGGCGGCGTCGGGTGGCGAGGCCACTCGCCGACCACCACAGCCTGCCCCTGATCTCCGCTGCAAAACGCGCGTGGTCGCCGGTCTCCCCGTGCTTCCGGAGTGTGGCGGCGCCAACGCGGCGGCGTGGTGGAGCCCAAATCGTGATCGGGCGGCAACCCTGCTGCGATGGAGGAGGTTCGCCAAGCGTCGTACGCCGGAACCGTGTAACCGTCTCGGGGCTGTAGGAGTCGTTGATGGTGGCGGCCCTGGCGCTGGTCGACTGGCCACCTTGTAAACATATGTTTAACATGGTGAATGTGCAGTCACTTCCTGATGATCGGACCGCGCGCGCGAGAATCCGCGACGAGGCGCTGCGGCTGTTCGGCAGCCACGGGCCCGATGCGGTCACCTTCCGCGACATCGCGGCAGCCGCTGGCGTTTCTCCCGCCCTGGTCGTGCGGCACTACGGGTCCAAGGATGGGCTGCGCGAGGTGGTCGACGACCATGTCGCGCGGGTCTTCGAGGTGATGTTGACCCAGGTCTCTGAGCCCAGCGACGCCGACGGACCCTTCGAGCTGGGAGCGTTGCCAACTCTGGCCGAAGTGGTCGCCGAATATTTGCCGGCCGACTCGGCGATCCCGGCCTATCTCGGGCGGATGCTGCTGGCTGGCGGGTCGGTGGGATCGGCGCTGTTTCGAAGGCTCCACGCGCTGAGCCGGCAGGCCCTGGCTGGGCTGTCCGAAGCCGGATTGGCCTCCGGTGGGGCGGACCCCGAGGTGCGTGCGGCTTTCTTGCTGGTCAACGATCTCGCGGTGGTGATCCTGCGCGCGCGCCTAGCCGACGTTTTGGGCATCGACCCGCTGTCGGCCGCGGGCCTGCGGCGCTGGGGCGCCGAGGTGCTGTCGATATACCGAGGCGGCCTGACAGCCGTGCCAGCCGACCAGACTTGATCAAGAAGGGATGGTCCGCGAGCGTGAAGGTCGTTATCTGCGGAGCTGGCATTGCCGGGCTCGCACTGGCCCAGCGACTCGATGCGTTCGGCTGGGAAGTCGTGGTGCTGGAGAAGGCGCCCGGCCCTCGGCCGCAGGGCTACATGATCGATTTCTTTGGGCCGGGGTACGACGCCGCGGAGGCCATGGGTGTGCTGCCCCGGCTGCGCCAGCTCGGATACCGGTTCGAGGAAGCCAGCTGGCTAGACGAGACCGGACGGTGCCGCGCCAGACTGCGGTTTGCGCAGTTCGGCAAGATCATGCAGGGTCGGCTGTTCAGTATCCTGCGACCGGACCTCGAGCAGGCGCTGCGCGAGCAGCTCTCCAGCAACATCGACCTACGCTTCGCCACCAGCCTGTGCGCCGTGCACGATACCACCGAGGGCGTGCGGGTCACGCTGCGTGACGGCGGCACGCTCGAGACCGATCTGCTCGTCGGCGCCGACGGGATCCACTCCACCGTGCGTGGTCTGGTCTTCGGCTACGAGCGCGGCTATCTGCGCTACCTCGGCTTCCACAGCGCGGCGTTCGTCTTCGAGGACCCGCGGATCTACGCCGAGCTCCAGGGGCGGTTGTGCCTGACCGACACCATCGACCGGCAGATGGGTCTCTACGGGTTGCGCGATGGGCGGGTGGCGACCTTTGCCGTGCACCGCAGCGCCGATGCCATGCTGCCACGCGACCCGGGTGCCGCGATTCGCCGCGAGTACGGCTCGCTGGGTTGGGTCATCCCGCAAGCCTTGGACCGCTGCCCCCCCGCAGAGCAGGTGTACTACGACCAGGTCGCACAGATCGAGCTGCCGCAGTGGAGCCGCCGCCGGGTCGTGCTGATTGGAGACGCCGGCTATGCGGTGTCCCTGCTCGCCGGCCAGGGCGCCTCACTGGCCGTCGGCGGGGCCTACGTGCTCGCCGAGCAACTGGCCCGGGCTGGCTCCCTCGAGACCGCATTACACCGCTACGAGCAGCTGTGGCGGCCGGTGGCCGAGGAGAAACAGCAAGTCGCCCGCAGCGGGGTCCGCTGGTTTCTTCCGCACTCGCGTGCGCAGCTGCGGGCACGGCACGTTGTGATGGGGCTGTCTCCCCTACCCGGCATCGACCGCTACATTGCGCGCGCACTGGCCGGCAAGTCAACGGCACTGGTCAGGGACTTGCACGCCACCAGCCACAAACCAGCTCGCGCCGCCGGCTAGTCAGATGAAACGGTGGTGGGGCAGCCGGCGCAGCGTAGCCGCTGATCGAGGATCGCTCCACGCCGATGCGCTGGTCGCCCGCTCGTCGTCGATGCGGCTACCGGTGGATGCGTGGCGCCGCGGCTATGACTGGTTGCGCGGTTCGGTGCCGGGTCTGGTGCCATTGGCGCTGCTGGTAGGGGCTGGTGCGGGTGGGGGTGCGGTGGGGTTCCGGTACCTGATCCTGGGTTTCACCGAGGCGTTCACCGGGCGAGTGGACTACAGCGATGCCGGCCGCGTGGCCGGTCCGCATTTTCCCGGCTTGGGCATGTTCTTCGTAATCCTGGTGCCGGTGCTCGGGGGGTTGATGTATGGGCCGATCGTGGACCGGTTTGCCAAGGAGGCCCGCGGGCACGGGGTGCCAGAAGTAATGCTGGCGATCGCGGAGCAGGGTGGACGGATCGGTCCCCAGGTGGCGGTCGTCAAGTCCTTGGCATCGACGTTGTGTATCGGCTCCGGCGGATCCGTCGGACGGGAAGGCCCGATCGTGCAGATCGGCTCCGCGCTGGGCTCGAGCATCGGCCAAGCCCTGCGGATCCCCGACGCGAGGCTGCGGCTGCTGGTTGCCTGCGGTGCCGCCGGTGGCATCTCGGCCACGTTCAACGCCCCCATCGCGGGAGTCTTCTTCGCCCTCGAACTGATCCTGCGGGACTTCGCCACTGAATCGTTCGGGGTAGTAGTCCTCGCCTCGGTCACCGCCGACGTGATCGGACGAGCAGCATTCGGGTCTACCTCGTTTTTGAGCCTGCCGAAGTTCCACACCGCCGCACCAGTGGAGTACCTGCTCTATGCCGGTCTGGGCATCCTCGCCGCCGGTGCGGGCGTGACGTTCACCAAGGCGCTCTACGGCACCGAAGACCTCCTCGACCGAGTGTGGCGGGGGCCGGAATGGCTGCGCCCAGCCGCCGGCGGTGTGCTGCTCGGGCTGGTACTGCTGGGATTGCCGCAGATGTACGGCGTGGGCTACCCGGTCCTGGAGGCCGGCATCCGCGGGAACTACGTGCTGTGGTTTCTCCTCATCCTGCTCGTCGGAAAGATCACCGCGACCAGCCTGACGATCGGCATCGGCGGATCCGGCGGGGTGTTCGCCCCCTCGCTGTTTATAGGGGCCATGCTCGGCACCGCCTACGGACTGGCTGCCCAGTACCTGTTCGGGGGCGCGGTCGGCTCGGCCGGCGCCTACGGCCTCGTTGGGATGGGTGCGGTGTTCGCCGGCGCCGCCCGCGCCCCAATCACCGCCGTGCTGATCATCTTCGAGTTGACCGGCGACTACACGATCATCTTGCCGTTGATGACCGCAATCGCGCTGGCCACCGGCGTCAGCACGTTGCTGAGCAATCAAACCATCTACACCCTCAAACTCCACCGCCGCGGCATGGACTTACTGCGCGGCAAACCAACGAACCTGATGGAACTGGTCACCGTCGCCGACGCGATGCAACCCCTGCCGGCAGCACTAACCCCCAACGCCGCACTCAACGTGATCATCGCTCGGTTCGCCACCGAAGGCCGCGACGCGCTGCCCGTAACCGACCACGACGGGACCTACCGAGGCACCGTCATCGCCCGCGACGTCGAAGACAGCGCACGGGACAGCGCACAAGACGCCACCGCGGCAACCCTCGCCCGCGCCGTGCCCACCCTGCATCCCGACCAAAGCCTAGAACAGGCCCTCGCCCTGCTGGTGCAACAAGACCGGTCGGGATTACCAGTCATTTCCACCGACGAGCCTCGGATTTGCGGCTGGCTGACCCACCGCGATGTGCTAGCCGCCTACAACGCCCGACTCCAACAACGCGCGGCACACGACACTCAACGACCCTGACACGCAGCCCCCGCCGACCCGTGCAGGGCCAGTGTCCGCATGCGCCACACCAACCCAGCAATCGACGTCCGCCCGCCAGCCAAAGCGCTTCACTCGCCATCGCGGCGTCCCCCACCAGGGCCGCGCCGTCCCGGTGGTGTCAGCATTGTGCTCACAAATCCGTACCGCAT
>JBHELN010000162.1:0-12091 GCA_046263115.1 Pseudonocardiaceae bacterium
ATCCTCAAGGATCCGGTCCTGCAGCGCGAACATCTCCCGCTCGTCGTCGGGCTCGGCGTGGTCATAACCCAGCAGATGTAACACACCGTGCACGGTGAGCAGCTGCAGTTCATCGAGCACGGAGTGGCCCGCTGCGCCGGCTTGCTCGATCGCGACCTCTGGGCACAGCACGATGTCACCGAGTAGCTCGGGGCCACCGGGCGGGCTGTCCGGCCTGCCGCCCGCCAGCAGCCCACCTTCGTCTGTTCCATCCATGGGAAACGCCATCACGTCGGTGGGGCCCGGCAGGTCCATCCATCGCTGGTGCAGATCCGCCATCACCGGCGCACCGACTAGCAGCATGGACAGCTCAGCCAGCGGGCTGACGCCCAACCGGTCCATCGCGAAACGCGCCGCTGCCGCGATCGATGCCTCGGCGACGGCGGTTCCGGACTCGTTGGCGATTTCGATGCCCATCGAGGGCTCACCGCCTCCGGCGACGGTCGCTACGGTTGGGCACCGGACGCGCCCCGGTGGTGTCCGCAACGGCGTCCCACCGCGCGTAGGCGTCGACGATGTCGGTGACCAGCCGGTGGCGAACCACGTCGGTGCTGGACAGCTGCGCGAAGTGCACATCGTCGACACCGTCGAGGATGTGCTGCACGATCCGCAGCCCGGAGACTTGACCGCCCGGCAAGTCGATCTGCGTGACGTCACCGGTGACCACGACCTTCGAGCCGAAGCCCAGCCGGGTCAGAAACATCTTCATCTGCTCCGGGGTGGTGTTCTGCGCCTCGTCGAGAATGATGAAGGCATCGTTGAGGGTGCGGCCCCGCATGTAGGCCAGCGGAGCGACCTCGATGGTCCCGGCGGCCATCAGTTTGGGGATGGACTCCGGGTCGAGCATGTCGTGCAACGCGTCGTACAGCGGGCGCAGGTACGGATCAATTTTTTCGTACAGGGTGCCGGGCAGGAAACCCAACCGCTCCCCTGCCTCGACCGCCGGCCGGGTCAGGATGATCCGGTTGACCTGCTTGGTCTGCAGCGCCTGCACCGCCTTGGCCATGGCCAGGTAAGTTTTCCCGGTGCCGGCGGGCCCGATGCCGAACACGATCGTGTAGCGATCGATGGCATCGACGTACCGTTTTTGATTCAGCGTCTTGGGTCGGATGGTGCGGCCCCGCCGGGACAGGATGTCGAGGCTGAGTACCTCCGCGGGTGACTCGGCGTGCCCTTGGGCGAGCATCGCCAGGGCCGCCCGGACCGCGTCGGGGCCAAGCTGCTGGCCGCGACGGGCCAGGATGACCAGCTCGCCGAAGGCCCGCTCGGCGTAGGCCACATCGGCCGGGGCGCCTGAGAGAGTGACCTCGTTGCCCCGCACGTGCACATCGGCGGCGAGCAGGTCCTCGATCACCTTGAGGTTCTCATCGCGGGAGCCCAGCAGGGCAAGCACGGCGGAGTCCGGGATGACTATCTTCGACTGGACCGGTACGGGCTGCATCGTCTCCGAACCGGACGGGGAGGCACCCTCCACTGGGGTAGGGGTCACGTCGGTGTTGGTCCCACTTTCTGCGCACGCACGCATCTCGAATCAACCGGCAGGACCGATGGTAGCCGGAGACCACGGTCAGCAGGAGCAGGGATTCGCATTGCGCCCGTGCATAGTCCGGACGTGAGGCTACCCGGATCCGCCACCGCTGGCCCAAGCCCACATCGCCTGGAGTTTTCGTAACGTACGCCGCATATTTTTCGATTAGTAGCTGTATGTTTTCCTTCGAGCCATGTCAACCAATCCCACCTGCAACTTAGGTGTTATCCGTAGCGTCATCGCCGATCGACGCTTTCACAGGCGGATTGCAGGGTCGACGGCGAGCACAGACTGGGCTCGACGATTGCGACAGGATGCCGCGTCGCGGCGGAAACTGGGGGCTGTCCCGCCGCGACGCAGCGCCGCCGGACCGAGGGGGGAGGTGCCCGGCGGAGCCTGAATGGGCCTTGCGAGCCCGCTACGGATGCTTACTCGATCAGGTGGTGCATCCAGCCTTGCGCACTTAATGTAAGGCTAAGCTCGGCCCCGCGGTCCAAATATCACCTGAATGACGCAGAAGCCAGCGTTGCGATAAGGCCCCTATTGCACCGAGCGCTACCGCGCCAGCACTGGAAGAACGCAATACGGTCGGACCGAGCCGCACCGGCTGGCCACCGGCCGCGGTCAGTGAGGCCAATTCGGCATCAGTGATGCCGCCCTCAGGTCCGACCACAAGGAGCAGCTCTCCGGCGGCGGGCAAGGGCACCGAGGGCAGCGCCTCGGTAGCAGCCTCGTGCAACACCAGGCATCCGGCCGCGGCGGCGCAGCGCTGCGCAAGCGCCCTCGTGCTCACCGCCTCGATCACCGGCGGAAACCAGGCGCGGCGAGACTGCTTTGCGGCTTCGCGAGCCGTCTGCCGCCAGCGATCCAGCGCCTTGGTCCCGCGGGGCCCGGGCTCCCAATGCGCCACGCAGCGGGCCGCGCGCCAGGGCACTATCGCATCCACCCCGGCCTCGACGGCCAGCTCCACCGACAGCTCCCCCCGCTGGCCCTTGATCAGCGCCTGGGCCAGGGTCACCTGCAAGACCGGAGCCGGCTCACTAGCCCGCCGCAGCACCCGCAGCCGCAGCCGATCCCGACCGGTATCGAGGACCTCACACAGAGCCAGCTCGCCATGGCCGTCGGTAAGCGTCAGGCGCTCACTGGCTCGTAACCGCCGCACGGTTGCGGCATGCCTGCCCTCCGGGCCATCCAACGTCGTCTCGGCGCCCTCGGACGGCAACTGCTCGGTGAGAAACACCGGGAGGCTGGTCACCGGCGCCGACCAACGTCCATCAGCGTCCGCCGAGGGAATCCCGCAAGCGGGAGAACAAGCTACCGGCGCGGCCGTTGGCGGTCAGCTCGGCCTGCTCCTCCCCACGCAGCACGGCGAGTTCCCGCATTAGCTCGATCTGCCGGGCGTCCAGCCGCGTCGGCGTCACGACATCGAGGTGGACGAACAGGTCACCGCGCCCCTCGGTACGGCCGGTACTGCGCAGCCGCGGCATCCCTTTGCCCCGCAAGGTCAGCACGGTCGCGCACTGGGTGCCCGGTTCGACCCGGAGCTCCTCGATGCCGTCGAGGGTCTCCAACCTGACGGTGGTGCCCAGCGCGGCGGCGGTCATCGGAACCCGCACGGTGCAATGCAGATCTGCATCGTCACGGGTAAACGTCTCGTGCGGGACCTCCTGCACCTCGACGTAGAGATCACCCGCGGGTCCGCCTCCAGGACCCACCTCGCCCTGGCCGGCCAGGCGCACCCGCATCCCGTCGCCCACACCGGCGGGCACTTTCGCGGTGACGTTACGGCGGGCCCGGATCCGGCCGTCTCCACCGCACTGCCGGCAGGGTTGGGGGATGACCTCGCCAATACCGCGGCACACCGGGCACGGCCGCGAGGTCATCACTTGACCGAGGAAGGTCCGCTGCACGTTCTGCACCTCGCCGGCGCCGCCGCAGGTGTCGCAGGTCTGCGGGCGGGTTCCGGGTGCGCAGCCCGAACCGTTGCATTCGTTGCAGAGCACCGCGGTGTCCACAGTGAGCTCGCGAGACGCCCCGCTGGCGCACTCCTCGAGCGTAAGCTGCAGCCGGATCAGCGCATCGGAGCCGCTTTGCACCCGGCTGCGCGGCCCACGGCGGGAGCCGGGCCCGGCGCCGGCACCGAAGAAGGCGTCCATGATGTCGCCGAAACCGAAGCCGCCGAAAGGATCAGCTCCGGCGCCGCGACCCCCACCCGGTTCCAGCGGATCCCCGCCGAGGTCGACGATCTGTCGCTTCTGCGGGTCAGTGAGTACCTCGTAGGCAGCAGAGACCTCCTGGAAGCGTTGCGCAGCCGCCGCGTCAGGGTTGACGTCGGGGTGCAGCTCGCGCGCCAGCTTGCGGTACGCACGCTTGATCTGGTCCGCGCTGGCGTCCCGGGGCACACCCAGGATCGCGTAGTAGTCCCTGGCCACGCTGGCGTCCTCCTGCCGCAGCTTTACGCTGCGGTCCTTTTGTACATGTCACCGTGATGTCGCTGAGCCGTACTCCGCTCAACGGGTAGTCAAGATCTCCCCCACGTACCGTGCTACCGCGCGCACCGCGGCAATGGTGCCTGGGTAATCCATTCTGGTCGGTCCCACCACGCCCATACCCCCGAGCACGGTGCCGTGCGAGGCATAGCCGATCGAGACCAACGACGTGCTGCGCATTTCTTCGGCCTCGTTCTCCTCACCGATCCGCACCGTGATGGTGCCTGGGTCACTGGCCGCGGCCAGCAGCTTGAGCACCACCACCTGCTCTTCCAACGCCTCGAGCACTTGGCGTAACGAACCCGGGAAGTCGGTGGCGTTGCGCGTGAGGTTGGCGGTGCCCCCCAGCAGCATCCGTTCCTCTGGATGCTCCACCAACGTCTCGATCAACACCGTCGAGACCCGGGTCATCGCGTCCCTGAGTTCGACGGGAACCTGCTCGGGCAGCTCAGCCACCACCGCGGAGGCATCCGCCAGCCGGCGCCCGGTCAGCGCCTGGTTGAGCAGCGTCCGCAGCTGCGCCACTTGCTCCTCGGTGATGACGTCGCCCAGATCGAGTAGGCGCTGGTCCACCCGGCCCGAGTCGGTGATGAGGACCAGCATCAACCGGGCCGGGGTCACCGCGAGCACCTCGAGGTGACGCACCGTCGACCGGCTCAGCGTGGGGTACTGGATCACCGCCACCTGCCGGGTGAGCTGGGCGAGCAACCGCACGCTGCGGCGCAACACATCGTCGAGGTCGACCGCGCCCTGCAGGAAGGTCTGCACCGCGCGGCGCTCGGCCGCCGACAGCGGCTTGACCTCCGACAGCCGATCAACGAACAACCGGTAACCCTTGTCGGTCGGTATCCGACCGGCGCTCGTGTGCGGCTGGGCGATGTAGCCGTCCTCCTCTAAGGCCACCATGTCGTTGCGGATGGTGGCGCTGGACACCCCGAACTGATGGCGCTGCACCAGCGACCGGGACGCGACTGGCTCGTGGGTGGCGACATAGTCGGTGACGATGGCGCGCAGCACCGCGAACCGGCGGTCGTCGGCGTTCACGTCATCTCCCTGGCGGGTTTGTGGTAGTGGCAGCGGCCTACCCACCGAGTCTAGTGCGCTGCGGGCGCGGGCGTCGGAACGCGCCGCCACGCCCGATACGCTGGTCGCGCACGCCGAGCGGGGGATGGAGGTGAGCGTCTGCTGTGATTTTCAAAGAAATCCGGCACGGTCGCCCTTACCCCGAGCACGGATTCTCCATGAAGGATTGGGCCCAGATCCGGCCGCAGCAGGTTCCGCTGGGAAACTTGATCACCACCACGACGGTGGTCGATGTGGCCCGGCTGCTGTCCGACGATCCCACTCTGCCCGGTGACCTGTTCCCGCACGCGGTGCGTTGGTGTGGCGAGCTGTTCTTGGAGGAGGGTCTGCACCGTGCCCTGCGCGCCGCCCTCAACCAGCGCACCACCCTCAACGTCCGCATCCTCGACCTAGACCTGCTCCGCAGTTGATTCCACTGACTGCGGACTCTGGGATGAGAGCAGGTTGCGCACGACGGTGTCAGTGAGAAGACGTCCGCGGAGGGTGAGCGCCAACCGGTCATCCGAAACCATGGTGGCCAGTCCGTCGGCGCAGGCGCGACCAGCAGCGGCACGACCAGGCGCGTCCAGCACGCTCAGCGGCAGGCCGTCGGCTAGTCGCAATCCCAGCATGACCTGCTCGGTGTAGCGCTGCTCGGGGGTGAGTACCTCCCGGCCGGCCGCCGGGGAACGGCCACCCGCCAGTGCAGCGACGTAGCGCGCGGGATGCTTGACGTTCCACCAGCGCACCCCACCGACATGAGAGTGCGCCCCGGGGCCGGTTCCCCACCAGTTCCCATCAGTCCAGTAGCCGAGGTTGTGTCGGCATCGGGACTGACCCGAACGAGCCCAGTTGGACACCTCGTACCAGCTCAGGCCCGATGCCGACAGTGCCGCGTCGATCTGCTCGTAACGCTCGGCGAGCACGTCGTCATCCGGCGCGGGCAGCTCCCCTCGCGCCACCCGCCGGGCCAGCGCGGTGCCCGCTTCGACGACCAGCGCGTAGGCCGATACGTGATCCACTCCGGCGGCGAGCACGGCCTCCAGCGAGGCCGCCAGATCCTCGCGGGTCTCCCCTGGCGTGCCGTAGATCAGATCCAGGCTGATGTGCTCGATCCCGGCGGCGCGGGCCTGCGCCGCCGCGGCCACCGGGCGGCCCGGGGTATGCACCCGATCCAGCACGGCCAGCACGTGCGGCGCGGCGCTCTGCATCCCCAGCGAGACGCGGGTGTAACCGGCCGCGGCGATCCCGGCGAAGAACTCCGGTGCGGTGGATTCCGGGTTGGCCTCAGTGGTCACCTCGGCGCCGGGTGTCACGCCCAGCGATTCCCGGATGGCGTCGAGCACCGCAGCGAGTCCATCCGCGCCGAGCAGCGAGGGGGTGCCGCCGCCGACGAATACCGTATCCGCGGGCACCGGCTCACCAAGTACCCGGACCGCGAGATCCAGTTCCCGGCGCACCGCGTCCAACCAGCTGGAGGGTGACGAGGAGCCGAGTTCGCCTGGCGTGTAGGTGTTGAAATCGCAGTAGCCGCATCGGCTGGCGCAGAACGGAACGTGCACGTAAATGCCGAATGGCCGGTCGGCCAGTCCGCGCAACGCGGCGGCGGGAAGCGTTCCGTGCGCAGGGACGGGGTCGCCGACGGGTAATACAGCCACGTCAGCATTGTCCCAACATCCGAACGCCGGTAGTCGCGGCTGCCCGTTGGTGGCAATCTGGTGAAGTGGCCGCACTCGGACTGTTACTGGTGGCTCGCCGCCATGTGGACTATGTCCGGGTTTCCAGCGCGCTGTGCCGTCCGTCGATCTGACGCTCCCGTCCGACTGCTGTCCCAGCCGGCGCCGGGTGCGCCGACTCCGGGCTGCGCGATGACCTGGTGACGGCCTGCCTGCACGCCGGTGCTCCTTCCACGGAGGCACCCGATGGCTGCACCTACCCGACCAGCGCCAGCAGCGCCCACTAACAAAGCTCGCCGCGGGGAGGGCCAGTGGGCGATGGGCCATCTCGAACCGCTCAACCCCAACGAGCGGACCAAGAAAGACGACGACGGACTTAACGTCCGGCGCCGCATCGAGACGATCTACGCCCAGCGGGGGTTCGACTCGATCGACCCCGCCGATCTACGCGGCCGGTTCCGCTGGTGGGGCCTGTACACCCAGCGCCGGCCCGGCATCGACGGCGGGCGCACCGGCATGCTGGAACCCGAGGAACTCGACGACTCGTACTTCATGATGCGAGTGCGCATCGACGGCGGCGCGCTGAGCACCGAGCAGCTGCGGGTGCTCGGCGAGATCTCCCGGCTCTACGCCCGCGACACCGCCGATATCACCGACCGGCAGAACATCCAGTACCACTGGATCCGGATCGAGGACGTGCCCGCGATCTGGGAACAACTCGAAGCCGTCGGGCTGTCCAGCACCGAGGCCTGCGGCGACTGCCCACGGGTAGTGCTCGGCTCGCCGGTCGCGGGCATCGCCGCTGAGGAGATCATCGACGGCACCCCGGCGATCGAGGAGATCAAGCGCCGCTACATCGGCAGCCGTGAGTTCTCCAACCTGCCGCGCAAGTACAAGACTGCGATCTCCGGGCTGCAGGATGTCGTGCACGAGGTCAACGACATTTCCTTCGTCGGTGTGGTGCATCCCGACTACGGTCCGGGCTTCGACCTGTGGGTCGGCGGCGGCCTGTCCACCAACCCGAAGATCGCGCAGCGGCTGGGGGCCTGGGTGCCGCGCGATGAGGTGCCCGAGGTCTGGGCCGCCGTGACAGCACTGTTCCGCGACTACGGCTACCGGCGGCTACGCCACCGGGCCCGGATCAAGTTCCTCATCGCCGACTGGGGCGCCCGACGCTTCCGGGACGTGCTGGAGACGGAGTACCTGCACCGCCCGCTCGTTGACGGCCCTGCGCCGCAGCCACCGCCCACTCCGATCGACCACATCGGTGTGCACCGCCAGCACGACGGCAATTTCTACATCGGTGTCGCCGCGCTGGCCGGGCGCGTGTGCGGCACCACACTGGTCGACGTGGCGAAAGCCGTCGAGCGGGCCGGATCGACCCGCGTCCGGCTGACGCCGTACCAGAAGCTGGTTGTGCTCGACGTCGCCGCGTCCGAAGTGGACGGCCTGGTCACCGAGCTGAACCGGCTCGGGTTGCGCGCCGATCCCACCCCGTGGCAGCGTGCGGTGATGGCCTGCACCGGCATCGAGTTCTGCAAGCTGGCCATCGTGGACACCAAAAACCGGGCGATCGCCCTGGTCGCCGAGCTGGAACAGCGGCTCGCCGATATACAGTCCACTCTGGACACACCGGTCTCGGTGCACCTCAACGGCTGCCCGAACTCGTGTGCCCGGATCCAGGTCGCCGACATCGGGCTCAAGGGCCAGCTGGTCACCGACGCGCAGGGCAACCAAGTTGAAGGCTTCCAGGTGCATCTGGGCGGCGGGCTGGGACTGGACAGTGGGTTCGGCCGCAAACTGCGCGGGCACAAGGTCACCTCTATCGAGTTGGCCGGCTATGTGGAGCGGGTGGTGCGGGGCTACGCGCAGCAGCGCCAGCCGGGCGAGCGGTTCGCGCAGTGGGTGGCGCGCGCCGACGAGAGTGCCCTGCGATGACTGCGGCGACGGGGGCAAGAGCGGTCCCGTTCTACTGCCCGTACTGCGGGGAGGAGGATCTGCGGCCGCACGAAGAACCGCCGACAGCATGGCGCTGCGCGGACTGCCAGCGGGTATTTGTGGTCCGCCTGGTGGCGCTCGTCGCGCAGGTGACGCGATGACCGTCGATCTGGAGCAGCTGGCGCGACGAGCCGGGCGACAGCTGGAGTCCGCCCCGGCGCAGGAGATCGTGCGCTGGGCGGTGCACACCTTCGGCACCCGGTTCGCGGTGGCGTCGTCCATGCAGGACGCGGTGCTGGTGCACCTGGTGTCACAGGTCGCCGCCGGCGTCGACGTGCTGTTCCTGGACACCGGCTACCACTTCGCCGAGACATTGGGCACCCGAGACGCCGTCGCGGTGACCTACGGCGTGAATCTGATCACCCTGACGCCCCGCCAGACGGTGACCGAGCAGGACGCTTGGCACGGGCCCCAGTTGCACAATCGCGATCCTGACCTGTGCTGCGCGCTACGCAAGGTGGCACCGCTGGACCGCGCGCTGGCCGGCTACGACGCCTGGGCCACCGGGCTGCGCCGGGCCGAGGCACCAGCCAGAGCCGGCACACCGGTGGTGTCCTACGAAACCAAGCGGGGCAAGGTCAGGGTCGCCCCGATCGCGACGTGGAGCGACACCGACGTCGAGGGCTACATCGCCGAACACGCCATCCTGATCAATCCGCTGCGCAGTGCCGGCTACCCGTCGATCGGCTGCGCTCCATGTACCCGCACGGTGGCCGTCGGGGATGATCCGCGGGCCGGGCGCTGGGCCAGCTCGGCCAAGACCGAGTGCGGGATACACAGGTGAGCCGGGCCGCCACCGTGTGGCTCACCGGGCTGTCCGGGGCGGGCAAGACGACGATCGCCGAGGCGGTCGCCGAGCGACTGCGCGCCGCTGGCCGCGAGGTGGAGGTGCTCGACGGCGACGAGTTGCGCCGCGGCTTGTCGGCCGGGCTGGGCTTCTCCCGCGAAGACCGGGACATCCACGTACGCCGGGTCGGATTTGTGGCCGAGCTGCTCGCCCGGCACGGCGTCGTCACGCTGGTTCCGGTGATCGCGCCCTACGCGGCCACCCGCGAGGAGGTGCGGGCCCAGCACGATGTGCACGCCACCGGCTATCTGGAGGTGCACGTGGCGACGCCGCTGGCGGAGTGCGCCCGCCGGGATGTCAAGGGCCTCTACGCCCGCGCGTCCGCCGGTGAGCTGACCGGGATGACCGGTGTGGACGACCCGTACGAGGAGCCGGACAAGCCTGATCTGCGGTTGGACACCACGGGTATCGACGTGACCGCCGTGACCCAGCAGGTGCTGGACCTGCTGATCGAGAGGGGCGTGCTGTGACAGCGACGATGCCGCCACCAGCTGCCCTAGACGTCAATCACCTGGCGGCGCTGGAATCCGAGGCGGTGCACATCATCCGCGAGGTGGTCGCCGAGTTCGACCGTCCGGTGCTGCTGTTCTCCGGCGGCAAGGACTCCGCGGTGCTGCTGCACCTGGCGCGCCAGGCGATGCACCCCGCGCCGCTACCGTTCCCGCTGCTACACGTGGACACCGGGCACAACTTCCCCGAGGTGATCGCCTACCGGGATCGTCTGGTCGCGGACCTGGGCCTACGGCTGTATGTGGCGGCGGTGCAGGACTGGATCGACAATGGGCGGCTGACCGAACGCCCCGACGGCACCCGCAACCCACTGCAGACCATCCCGCTGCTGGACACCATCACCGAGCACCGCTTCGACGCCGTCTTCGGCGGAGCCCGGCGCGACGAGGACCGGGCGCGGGCCAAGGAACGCATCGTCAGCCTGCGTGACGCCTTCGGCGGCTGGGACCCCCGCCGGCAACGTCCGGAGCTGTGGAACCTCTATAACGGCCGGCACGCCGCCGGCGAGCACGTCCGGGTCTTCCCGCTATCCAACTGGACCGAACTGGACATCTGGCACTACATCGCCCGCCGCGGCGTGCCCATCCCCAGCATCTACTACGCCCATGAGCGCCGAGTGTTCGCCCGGGACGGCATGTGGCTGACCGCCGGCGATTGGGGCGGTCCGCGCAACGGCGAGCAGGTAGTCACCAAGTCGGTGCGCTACCGCACGGTCGGAGACGCCTCGTGCACCGGTGCGGTGCAGTCCACTGCCGTCACCATCGACGAAGTGCTCGCCGAGGTGGCGACCAGCCGCATCACCGAACGCGGCGCCACCCGGGCCGACGACCGGCTGTCGGAGGCCGCGATGGAAGACCGCAAGCGCGAGGGCTACTTCTAATGGTCAGCTTGCTGCGGTTGACCACCGCGGGATCTGTCGATGACGGCAAGTCCACGCTGGTGGGACGCTTGTTGCACGACACCCAGTCGATCCTGGCCGATCAACTCGCTGCGGTGGACCGGGCCAGTCGGGCCCGCGGCAGCTCCGAGTTGGATCTCGCGCTACTCACCGATGGGCTGCGGGCCGAGCGAGAGCAGGGCATCACCATCGATGTCGCCTACCGCTATTTCGCCACTCCCGTCCGCAAGTTCGTGCTGGCCGACTGCCCGGGGCACGTGCAGTACACCCGCAACACGGTCACCGGGGCATCCACCGCCGAGCTCGCGGTGGTGCTGGTCGACGCCCGCAACGGTGTGGTGGAGCAGACCCGGCGGCATCTCGCGGTGATGGCGTTCCTGCGGGTGCCGCACGTGGTGCTCGCGGTGAACAAGATGGATTTGGTGGGCTTCGACGAGCTGATATTTCGCCGCATCGAGTCGCAATTCGCGGCAGCGGCCAGCTCGCTGGGCGTTCCGGATGTGGTGTCCGTGCCCGTGTCCGCGCTGCACGGCGACAACGTCGCCACGCGCAGCGCGTGCACTCCGTGGTATCACGGCCCGACGCTGTTGGAGCACCTGGAGGCGGTACCCACCGGGCAGGACGCGGTGGCCGAACCCATGCGATTCCCGGTGCAACTGGTGCTGCGGCCCCGCACCATCGACCATCCCGACTATCGGGGCCTGGCCGGCCAGGTCGCCTCTGGGGTGCTTGAGGTCGGCGATGACGTCGTCGCGCTACCGTCCGGGGGTCGCTCCACCGTCACCGGTATCGACACCCCCGACGGTCCGGTGCTGCGCGCCACCGCCGGGCAGTCGGTCACCGTGCTGCTGGCCGACGAGATCGACGTCGGCCGCGGGGAGGTACTGGCCCGCCCAGCCCAGGCGCCGCGGGTGGTCACCGAACTCGACGCCGATCTGTGCTGGCTGTCCGACCGGCCGCTCCACGCCGGCACGCGGGTGCTGGTGAAGCACGGCACGCGCACCGTGCGCGCGATCGTCACCGCGCTGACCGGCCGGCTGGACC
>JBHELN010000163.1:0-5660 GCA_046263115.1 Pseudonocardiaceae bacterium
CCTGGACCGGTCGCTGTCGGTCCGGCAGAACCTGCTCTTCCACGCCGCCTACCACGGCGTACCCAAAGCAGTCCGGGTCCGCCGGGCCGATGCGCTGCTGGAGCAGTTCGCGCTGACCGACCGGGCCAACGACAAGCCCGAGTACTTCTCCGGTGGCCAGAACCAGCGGATGATGATCGCCCGAGCGCTGATGCACGAACCGGCAGTCCTGTTCCTGGATGAGCCCACCACAGGGCTGGATCCGGCTGCCCGGCTGTTCGTGTGGGACCGCATCCGGGAACTACGCGAGGCCGGTGTGACGATCGTGCTGACCACGCATGACATGGACGAGGCGGCCACGCTCGCCGACCGGGTCGGCATCGTCGATTCCGGCCGGTTGCTTGCGCTGGACAGCCCGGCCGCCTTGGTCCGCGGGCTAGCCGCCGGGGCCACGCTCGAGGTTGCCGTCGAGCCCGCCGGCGAGAGCGGGACGGCCCGGCTACTCCACCGGCTGGGTGCGCTGGCCGGGGTGCGGCGCTGCGAACAGGTCGACACCGCAGGGGTGGTGCGCACCATCCGGTTGCATCTCACCGGCGACGCTGGGCCATTGGTGGCTCGGGTCGCCGCCGCGGTCGCGGAGGTCGGCGGTCGGCTGATCGGGGTAGAGATCAGGGAATCTAGCCTGGAGGACGTGTTCATCGAGCTGACCGGCAGGAGGCTGCGATGACAGCTACCACCGCTGCGGTACGCACCGAGCGGGTCGCTGAGGTGCGGGGGCCGTCCTGGACGCTAATGGCGCGCTCGTTCGGCTCGGTGTTGCGCCGCGACGTGGTAGTCACCGGCAAGGATCTGGTGGCGTTCTTGGCTCAGGTGCTCCTTCAGCCGGTTTTCTTTCTGTTCGTATTCGGCAAGCTGCTCACCGGCCTCGGCTACACCAGCCACGACTACGCCAGCCTGCTGTTTCCCGGCTTGGTCGCGCTGACCGTGACCGTCACCGCCATCCAGGCAACAGCGTTCCCGCTGGTCGCCGAGTTCGGCTGGACTAAGGAGATCGAGGATCGGCTGCTGGCCCCACTGCCGTTATGGGCGGTGGCGGCGGAGAAGCTGGTCTTTGCGTCATTGCGGGCGATCGTCGCCGCGGCGGTGATGTTCCCGATCGGCATCGGCGTGCTCGGCTCGGTCCCGTACCGGTCCGCTGGGATGGGACTGCTGGTCGGGGTGGCCTTGCTCGGCAGCCTCGTCGGGGCGTGCATCGGCATGACAATCGGCACCTTCGTGCCCCCCACCAAAATCAACATCGCGTTCGCGCTGATCTTCACCCCGCTGCTCTTCACCGGCGCTACCCAATACCCATGGCCGTCGCTGGTGCGCCTGCGCTGGTTCCAGGTAGTGACCGCCGCCAACCCGATCACCTATGTCAGTGAGGGAATGCGAGCGGCGCTGGTACCCGGCATACCGCACATCCCGGGTTGGGTTTGCGTGCTTGCGCTACTCGCCTCGCTAGCGGTCTTCGGCGCCCTCGGCATGATCGGCTTTCGTCGCCGGGCCGTTGATTAGCATCAGCCGCACAGGTGACCATCATCATGAGTTGGTCGGCACGGCGCGGAGCAGGTCGACGCGGTCGATTTCGGTGCCGAGGTCGCGGCGGGCCGTCACGTGCATGGCGGCCGTACCGCCCGGTCGAGCGGGATGCACCGCGATGCTGAGGTAGGCATAGTCGAGGTAGCGGGTCTGTGACCAGTCCACGGTCTCCGGGGTTCTCGTCCCTCCCGGACCGGCTAGGTAGCTGTGCACCACTGTGCCGCTGTTTGGGTTGGGGCCGCCACGGTAGCGGTCGCCCTCGCCGGGTTGCCAGCCGTAACGCGGGCGACCACCGGAACCTGCGCAGATGTAGGTGGTGCCGTCCTTGGCCGGCCAGATGGTGGATTGGTCGGGTGCCTGCATGGTGGAGCTGCCGGCGCGGATCGGGTTGGTGCGCTCGTACTGGTGGTTGTGACCCTGCACGACCAGGTCGACGGAGAACGGTCGAACAGCGGCGTCAGCGCTGCCCGCACGCCGGCGTCGGAGGCGTGTTTGCTGCTGGTGGCAAACGCGCAGTGGTGCAAGAAGGCGACGATGAAGTCGATGGCGGGATCCGCTCGGAACCCTCCCAGGGTGTCGGTCAGCCAGCTGAGTTGCTGCCCGGCGCTGTAGCCGGCGTTGGTGGGGATCTCCTGGGACAGGTCGTTGGCGTCGAGGCTGACGACCGCGACGTTGCTGTAGACCATCGAGTACACCGATGGGCAGCGGCTCGGTCCGTTCGCGGGCAGGTCCAGCCGCGCGGCGTGCCCCGCGTAGCCGTGGCTGGCGTCCCCGGGTGCGGTGTTGTTGTCGTAGAGCGCTTCCATGTCGTGGTTGCCGGTGGCGAACATCCATGGGGTGTGTGCGGCGCTTTTTTCGATGGTGGCGAAGTACGTCGTCCACAAGGTGGGGTCGAAGTTGGTGAATCCGGTGTCGGTGTTGCGTGGTGCGTTGTTTCTGACTGGTTGGCCGGCGCCACTGGGGTCGGCGTAGCAGATATCACCAGCCAGCAGGTGGAACGCGGGGCGCTGCGCGGCGATCAACGCGACCATCGAGTCGGCCGGTGTGGCTGCCCGTCGGGTGTCATCGGCCTGGTAGTAGTTGTCGGTGAACCCCCCTGGCCATCCGGCGGACCGGCGTTGACGCCTTGATCGGCGAAGGCGGTGAAGGTGAAGGGCTCCAGGTCGCGACCGGCCGGCGCGGTGCGGAACGTCGCATCGGGCGTCGTCGAGCCGTCCGGCAACCGGAACCGGTAGTGATAGGAGGTTGCGGCCCGCAGCCCAGCGGCCAGCGCATGGACGAAAAACTGATCGGCAGCACGGATACTCCCATCCTGCTGCGGCACCACGCTGACCAGCTCCCGGACCTCTGCCTCGACAACGTGCCCGTACTCGAGACCGATCCCCAGATCGATCAGCACCTTGCCGGTCGGCTTGCAGGTCAGCTCACCTGCAATCGCCATTGTCGTGGCCGCGTCCACCCCGAATGACAGGTGTCGGCCGACGACTGCGAGCTGGCTCTGAGTGGCTCGGGCATATCCGGCCGAGACCCACGGAGCGCCGGCCAGACCCAGCGCCGCCAGCACGCTCGCGCCCCCCTTCAGCGCAGACCGTCGGCTGACGCGACGGCCCCGCAGGAACGATTGCAGCCACTCATGCTGCTCGGCAACCGTCATCCACCGCGCCAGGCGCTCGGGAACACCGACGTTCGGAACCTCCCCAGCCGGGCACACCACCATGCATGCCAACATGCCTGCGCGCACCATCTCCGCTGACACAACAAGCGACTAAGACTGGATGAACTGTTCGAAAACGAGGTCCGGTCTTCTTCGTGCATGATCTGCGCGCCTCTTACGAATCGTGTTCGTGACAGATCGTGCAGTGATTAACACGGCCACCGTCACATCCTCTGTCACTGCCTTTTAGTCTCCCTTCGTATGTGCTGAGCAGGACGGTAAAGTGTCCACTTGCACGGAAAAGATCTGCTGCTCTGCGCCGGTGGCGGTCACGCGGCGTATTGGATGGAGAAGGTCGGGGTCATGCGGGCCACGTTGCACGCCGAACAGGGTGCGCTGATTACCGAGCTCGCGCAGATGACCCGGCTGGCCGGCCAGCTGATGACCAACGCCGCGATCGCACTACACCAAACTGATCTTGCGCTTGCCGGAGTCGTCATCGGAAAGTGTGACGAGATGACCGCGTCGCTCGACCAGACCGAGCAGCGCTGCGTCGCCCTGCTCGGACAGCTCGCCCCGGTGGTCGGGGGCCTGCGAGTGGTGGTCGCAGCCGTGCACGCGGTAGACCATTTGAAGCGGATGGCCAACCTCGCCCGGCATGTCGCGATCATTCCCCGGCTCAAGCACCCCAACCCGATGATCTCCAGCCCAGTCCGCCCGGTGCTAGCCCGGATGAGCCTGCTCGCCAGCCAGCTCGCCGGGGACGCCGCAACTGCGATCGAGCGTCGGGATCCGCTATCCGGTGATCGGCTGGCCAAAGCAGACGACGAGGTGGACACGCTGCGCCGTCACCTGTTCGGCATCCTGTTCGCCGAGGACTGGTCCCACGGCGTGGAACCGGCAGTCGATGCCGCCCTCATCGGCCGCTACTACGAGCGCTTCGCCGACCACGCAGTGGCCATCGCAAGGCAGGTGGGTTACCTGGCCATCGAGCGGACTTCCGAGCCCGACGGATCACCGCCACGCTCCGCTCCGGCGCCAACCACCCAACCACACGGCGAAATCAGGACCGGTTGATCAGTCAGCGTTGTCCGCTCGTCTCGTCGACACCCGCGCGAGTGTCGGGGCCGGCATGAAGGCGTGGAAGCAAACCGCGAAACTGATGATGAATTCTGTAACAGTGCGTGGACGAGCACAGCTGATGGGGTGATCCTGGCACTATGGCCGCCGAGGGCCGCAGCTTCCGGCCCAACCCCAGAGTCGATATCGCGGGAATCGCGCGGTCGGCGTGGCAGCAACTCACCAGCGGTCACGCTCACCACCCTCGGGCCGGCCAGCAGACCTCCGACGTCGAGGTGGACAGGCTGATCTGCGACCTGGCCACGATCGTTCGACTGGCCGGGCAGCTGATGACCAACGCCTCGCTTGCGCTTCACCAGGCCGACTTGAAGTCCGCCGAGTTGGTCATCTCCCGTGCGGATGAAATCAAGGCTCGGTGCGAGGATACCGACCAACGCTGCCTCGGCCTGCTCCTCGTGCGCGCATCGGTGGCCACAAGCCCGCGGGTACTGGTCGCGGCCATGCATGTGGTAAAAGACCTGCAGCGGATGTGCAACCTGGCTCAGCACATCGCCGAAGTCGCGCGGCTGACGCACCCGATCGAGCCGATCCCTGCTGAGATCCGCCCGGTGTCCCTGCAAATGGGGGTGCTCGCGTCGCGCCTGGCCGAGGACGCCGCAGCAGCAATCGAGAGCCGAGACCCCATATCCGCGGCCCGACTGGTGCAGGCCGATAACGAGGTCAACGCGCTACGCCGCCAGATCTTCGAGATCCTGTTCTCCGAAGATTGGTCGCACGGGGTGGAACCGGCGGTGAATGCCGCATTGATCGGGCGCTACTACGAGCGCTTCGCCGACCACGCGGTGGCGATCGCGCGCAAGGTCACTTCCTGAAGCACAGGGCGGTATGTGCCGGGGCCACCACGTGCGCGTACCTCGACGCTGAGAAGTACAGCGCGAGGGCGGTCGGCTGCCCCGCGCGGATCGTCGGGTGGGTGCGGGTACCCTGCCTGCGTTCTGCAGTGTCGCCATGACGTGGCGACAGCTGAGGCGTTCGAGCCGGAGTGTTAATTTCGTCGCTCGTTCAGCTACGTGTTCGTGGCGGGCCATGTGCGAGGAGTACTGATTGAGTGATACGGATAGTGTGATCAGCCTATTGAAGGGCACGACGTGACTACGACTAGTTATCCAGCCAGCCCTGATTCGGCCGCCGGCGCATACCCGATCGTGGTAGACGACGCCTTCCGCGACGTCTTGGCCGGCGCCCTGATCGCGCGCCACCGCGCGCAGATTCGCAGCCAGCCTGAACTGATGTTTATGCGGTCGACCTGGGACACCGACGAATGGGCTCGTGCCGAAGCCGACACGCTGCTGGCGCACATCCGCGC
>JBHELN010000164.1:0-2553 GCA_046263115.1 Pseudonocardiaceae bacterium
ATCGAAATGACGGCAAAGCAGTGGTGCCGCGTGGCAATTTCCTCAGTGGGTGTCGCCCTGTTGGGCGCGCTCGTGGCGGCAACATCTCCGGCGTCCGCCCAATCGGCGGAATCCGGACCGCTCGCCTGTACCTGGAACATCGATCGGCCCAGCCTGGCTGGTGGGGCCGTCGGATCCTTTGCCCACACCGTCGGATGCAGCTCCACCAGCTTTTGGCATGCGGAACTGCAATGGCGCGGCCAGTTCGGCATCTGGGTGACCAAGGACGAAGTCGACTGGAACGGCAACCGCACTCCGGCCCTGATTTTCCGGTGCAATTCCGGTGAAACGGAAAGTTATCGCGCCATCATCGACCACCAGGACGGTCAGAGCAAGCCCAGCCTGGTGAGCAGGCTCAAGTGCCCGTGACAGACCGCCGGCGAGCCCCTTGACGATGGCGTCGGCAGGGCCGGTACCGGTATGAGATACGCGAAAGTGCCTGTCCTGTAAGGGAAGCTGGGACTTGTCGAGAGTCCAGGTCACCGAACGGGAAGGCACTTCGCGAGTGAAGCTTATCGAGCGGCCGAGGCGGGTCAAGGTCAGCGCGGACGGCGCGGGGGTGGTGTCGCACGCGGGGGTGGGGATGCTGCGGGAGTTGGCGCACGAGACCGGTCTGGTGGCGGGGGTGTCGGCGGCGTTGGGCGACACTTATGCGGGGCCGTGGGTGCATGCGCCGGGCCGGGTGTTCGCCGATCTGGCGGTGGCCATCGCCGATGGCGCGGATTGTGTGTCCCACGTCGAGGTGCTCGGTGACCGGCATGAGATTGCCGGTCCGGTGGCCAGTATGCCGACCACGTGGCGGTTGTTGGACCGGGTCGACGCGGTGCATCTGCCGCGGGTGCGGGCGGCTCGGGCGGCGGCCCGGCAGCGGGCGTGGGCGGCGGGTGCCGCCCCGGATCTGACTGGCCTGCTGCAGATCGACTTCGACGCCACCATCACCATCGCGCACTCGGAGAAGGAGAACGCCGCCAAGACGTGGAAAAAGACGTTCGGCATGCACCCGCTGCTGGCGTTCCTGGACCGACCGGAGGTCTCCGGTGGGGAGGCGCTGGCCGGGTTGCTGCGGCCGGGCAACGCCGGCAGCAACACCGCCGCTGATCACATCATCGTGCTGGAGCAGGCGCTGGCCAGCCTGCCCGAGCAGGCCCGGCCCCGGCCAGATGATCCGGACTCGGTGCGGGTGGTCGCCCGGTCGGATTCCGCCGGCGCCACCCACGCCTTCGCCCAAGCCTGCCGAGACCGCGGAGTGTGGTTCTCCTTCGGCTTTCCGGTCGACGCCCGTCTCCAGCAGATCCTCGAGGAGATCCCCGCGCACTGCTGGACACCCGCGATCGAGGGTGACGGCCGCATCCGCGACGGCGCCTGGGTGGTGGAGGTCACCGGCCTGCTCGACCTGACCGGCTGGCCGAACGGCTGTCGGGTGATCCTGCGCGCCGAACGCCCCCACCCCGGCGCCCAGCTGCGGTTCACCGACGCCGACGGGCACCGGATCACCGCGTTCATCACCGATATCCCGGACCGGGTGATCGGTGGCCAGAGCGCCGGGCTGGAGCTCAACCACCGCCAGCACGCCCGGGTGGAAGACCGCATCCGCGACGCCAAGAACAGCGGCCTGCGCAACCTGCCCTGCCACGCCTTCGCCGAAAACGCCGCCTGGCTGGAAACACTGCTGGCCGCGACAGATCTGGTGTGCTGGACCAAAATCCTCGGCTTCACCGACACACCCCAACTCGCCCGCGCCGAGATCGGCACCTTCCGCACCCTCGTCCTGCACGTCGCCGCCCGCATCACCCGCGGCAGCCGACAAACCCGCCTGCGTATCGACCAAACCCGGAAACACGCCCAAGCCATCACCACCGCCTGGCTACGCATCCGCGCCGCCTTCGCCTAACCCACAACCCCTACCCCACCACCGAAAGGACCCCGGAGCAGCCGACACCACAGGTCGGCAGCCCCATCACGCGCCACCACCAGCAACACCCCCAAGAAGATCAACACGAATCAGGCAAGAACATCTGCCAGTCGTATGAAAGAGGCGGGCTAGTGACTACTGCGTAAGTGTTTGGGCAGGCGCCTCGGCGTGGGCTTGGTCGTGGCAGGATGCGCAGCACCACCAGCGCGGCCGCCGTCCGCAGGCAGCGGAGCACCGTCTCCGCCCGCTCACCCAGTTCTGACCGCAGACGCTCCACAACCGCCCCCGAAAGGCCGGGAACCGTCTCCTCGTCAGACACCTCACTCACCCGACCAGTGTGCTTCCAGGCGTAGCACGCACCGCGCTTCGACACGCGTACGACTGGGGTTCGCCGACGAACGCGGCCAGGACAGCCTCAGAGCCCGTCAGTGTGCACGAGATACCCGGGACCTGCACGTTCCACCGAAGTAAGCTCTGCCCGCCCGAGATCTAGGCACCGCCACCTAGCGTCCGCTCAAAGCTGGTAGATGTCTTCAAGCATCAACCGACCGGTTGTTGATGTTGCCCATGTTCTGTGTGCCCCCGGCAGGATTCGAACCTGC
>JBHELN010000165.1:0-2581 GCA_046263115.1 Pseudonocardiaceae bacterium
ACCCAGCCAATCGCCGCAACCTGATCCTGCGACTCACCGAGCGGGTAGGCAACTCATAGAAACAATGACCGAGCACCGGCGCGCCGTCATTGCGAACGTCCTCGGCAGGATGCCGGCCAATCATCGAAGCGAGCTGATACCGGCGCTGCGGGCTTTCGCTGAAGCCGCAGGAGAAATTCCTAAAGGCCAAGTATGGAGCATCGGTTGGACCACCGGGCAGCCTCGCGACACTACCGGAAATAGTAGAGAATCCGATCCTCACATCTGATCCGCCGAGTGCGGGCACCACTCGAAATGATCGCCGTTTCCCACGCCGGAAAATTCATCGCTGCGCTCCCGTCATGCATCAGGGATGCAGCCAGCGCAGCGCCGCGCCCAGGTCGGTCACTGGATGCAGGCGCATCCCGGCGGGTGGGGTGCCGTCGACGTCCGGTGGCACCAGCGCGTGCCGGAAACCCAGCCGGGCGGCTTCGGCGAGGCGCCGGCGCAGCCCCGCCACCGGCCGGATCTCCCCGGCCAGGCCCACCTCGCCGATCGCCACCGTGTGCGGGGGCAGCAGCAGGTCACCGGCCGCCGATACGACGGCGAGCGCGACGGCGAGGTCGGCGGCCGGCTCACAAACCCGCATGCCACCGACCGTTGCGGTGTACACATCCGACCCCGCCAATTTCACCCCACCGCGGCGCTCGATCACTGCCAGCACCATCGCCACCCGGGATGAGTCCAAGCCGCTCACCGCCCGGCGGGGATTGGTCAGTGCGGAGTCGGCCACCAATGCCTGGATTTCGCCCAGCAGCGGCCGTTTGCCCTCGACCACGACCGTCACCGCCGTGCCTGACACCGCGCCGTCGCGGTGGCTGAGAAACAACCCAGACGGGTCGGGCAACCCGATGATGCCGTCGTCGGTGAGTTCAAAACAGCCGATCTCGTCGGCAGCGCCGAACCGATTCTTGACTCCGCGAACCATCCGCAACGTGGAGTACCGATCGCCGTCGAAGCTCAGCACCACGTCCACCAGGTGTTCCAGCACCCGTGGCCCGGCCACCGTCCCGTCCTTGGTGACATGCCCGACCAGTACCACCGGTAGCCCGCGCTGCTTGGCGGTGGTGATCAACGCGCTGGCCACCGCACGGACCTGGGACACCCCGCCTGGGCTGCCCTCAACGCCGGGGCAGCACATGGTCTGCACCGAGTCGACGATCAGCAGCTTCGGATCGACGGCGTCGAGATGCCCGAGCACCGCGGCCAGATCCGACTCGGCGGCGATGAACAGTTCGTCGTGCAGTGCGCCGGTGCGTTGCGCGCGTAGCCGGACCTGGCCCGCGGACTCCTCACCGGTGACGTAGAGCGCGCGCCGTCCGGTCGCCGCGCAGCGGTGGGCGACCTCCAGTAGCAGGGTGGACTTGCCCACTCCCGGTTCGCCGGCCAGCAGCACCACCGCGCCGGGCACCAGGCCGCCACCGAGTACCCGGTCGAGTTCTGCCACTCCAGTGGCGCTGGCCTGCGCGGAGTGCAGATCGACCTGGGAGATCGGGCAGGCCGCGGCCGAAGGTGTACCGGCCGCCACCGCGGGCGCCAACCCGGGACCTGCCGCGACCACGCTGCCCCAAGCATGGCACTCCGGGCACCGACCCACCCACTTGGCCACCTCATGGCCGCACTCCGCACACCGAACGCCCGCCGACACCTTCCCCATGCCTGCGCACGCTATCCACCGACCCCGACACCCCGGGGGATTAGCTGGCTGAGGTAGGGGCTGGGCCATGGGAACCGGGAGGGTGATGTTGCCGGCGTTACGAAACTGGAACGTCAGCGGGGTGTTGAGGCCGGCGCGCAACGGCTGGCTGGTGGTGAGCAGCACCCGTAGCTCCCCGACAACCAGCGGGCTGGTGGGTTCGGCCGCACCGGCGGTGCTGATGACGGTGGTACCGGCCGGAATCTGGGTGGTACCCAGCACTGCCGCCTGACCGGCTGCCGGGCTACTGACACCGATCAACTCGTCGGGGCTTCTGCCCTGATTGATGATGGTCAGGATCACCGGCACCGTCGAGCCGGCGGGATAGGTGCCGTCCTTGTTCGGCGGGTAGGGGATGTACACGTTGCGTAGCGCGATGGCGTTGCCGACGTTGCCGAAAGCGCCGTCGACAGCAGCCACCTGGCGATCGGTCTGAGTGATCTGGCCCGCACCGCAGCCGATCAGCGCCAGCGCGACCGTCAGTGCGCAGACACAGCACGCCATGACCCGAGCTGCAATGTTGAAAGGCACCCGCATGGTCAAATCGTATCCGACCGGCTTCTCCGGCAGGCGTGCTGCCTGCGCAGACGTGGCCCTCGCCATCAGGTCCACAGTGGAGTGAGGGTGAGCTGCACAACGCCGAGTTGCCGGGTCTGGCCCCGTTGTCGGATCCTCTGACCTGCGACGACGCTCCAGCAGCCCCGCGCGGTCGGGTTTACGGGCGTGGTAACCTAGGGACAGCGAAAGGGGCAGAGGACACATGGTTTTTAAGGTCGGAGAGACCGTCGTCTACCCGCATCACGGTGCCGCTCTCATCGAGGCCATTGAGACCCGCGTGATCAAGGG
>JBHELN010000166.1:0-5411 GCA_046263115.1 Pseudonocardiaceae bacterium
TCCCCACCGCGCGGATCTCGTCAACGCGCAGGCTCAGCGTGCTGCGGCCCAGGTGCAACGACGGCTTGCCGTGCACCACTACCCGGCAGCCATCCACCAACGGCGGCTGCCGATCCCGCACCAGCGCGGTCGCGCAGGTAAGGGTGATCGACACGTCAGCCACCGGATCGCGCAGGGTGAGAAACGCGGTGCCGGTGCCTGGCTTGGCGCTGATCTGGGTGATCTGCCCCTCGACCCAGACCGCACCCAACCGGTCGATCCACGCGGAGATCTTGCGTGCGACAGTGCGGACCGGCCATGGCGCCTCCGGCGTCGTGGCGGCCGGGGTTTCGGTCACGGGGGTTTCGGTCACGGATTTTTTGATCACTGCGAGCGGACGGTCGAGATACGGTTGGACAGCAGCGTGACGAACGCCGGCCGGTCCCGGTGGGTGTGCTCGTACACCAACAGTGCCTCGAGCTGGGGCAGGGACAACTCGCGTAGCTTGGTTCTCAATTCGGCCAGGGACATCTCGTCGTAGCCGGCTAGCAGCTCGGACGGCCTGCTGGCGGCGGCGGGCCGGATGCCGTCCGCACTGGCGGGCGGAGGCGTCAGGGCCTGCGCGACGTCGGCTTCGTCAACTTCGCCACCGCTTGCGACCTTGTTGATGTTGTCGGGATGGGCTGCGCTGGTGGCGCGGCCAGTCTCCGGCGCTTCGTCGTCCTCGTCGAATCTGGCCCATGGCGGACTGTCCTCCACCGGCTGCAACAGCGAGAACACCTGGTCACCTTTGATCGCCAGCTCAGTAACCCGCTGCTGCACCCGCATCCCGGCCTGCACGGCACGGCTGGCGGCGGTGACAGGAAGATCAACGAGCTGCTCGGGCAGCTTGCGAGCCTGCTCCACAGCGGTGACCACCAGGCCCACGGCGACGCGGACAGGCAAGGGTACATGGCTCATGGTCGTCAAGCCTGCCCCAGCCGCCCCGCTTATGCCTACTCGGGACTAGTTCGGGACTAGGGGCGGGCGCACCGCAGGCTGTTGCCGTGGCGTTGCGGATGCCGCCCGTAGGGTAGGGACATGACCAAGCGCGTGCTCCTCGCCAGACCCCGCGGCTACTGTGCCGGGGTCGACCGTGCGGTGGCGACGGTCGAGAAGGCACTCGAGGCGCACGGGGCGCCGGTGTACGTGCGCAAGCAGATCGTGCACAACCGGCACGTGGTGCAGACCCTGGAAAGCCGCGGTGTGGTCTTCGTCGACGACGCTGACGAGGTGCCCGCGGGCGCCGTCGTGGTGTTCTCCGCACATGGGGTTTCCCCGGTGGTGCGCGAGCAGGCCGCGGCGCGTGGGCTGCGCACGATCGACGCCACCTGCCCGCTGGTCACCAAAGTGCATCAGGAAGTCAAGCGGTTCGCGCGGGACGGCTACGAGATCCTGCTCATCGGTCACCGAAGCCACGAGGAGGTGGAGGGCACCGCGGGGGAGGCACCCGAGCACGTCCAGCTCGTCGACGGACCGGAGGCGGTGGATTCGGTTTCCGTGCGCGATCCCTCACGTGTGGTGTGGCTGTCCCAGACAACCCTGTCGGTCGACGAGACGATGCATACCGTGGCGCGCCTGCGGGAACGGTTTCCCGAGCTGGCCGACCCACCCAGTGACGACATCTGCTACGCCACTCAGAACCGGCAGGTGGCGGTGAAGGCGATGGCCCCCGATTGCGACCTGGTGCTTGTCGTCGGGTCGCAGAATTCGTCCAACTCGGTGCGGCTTGTCGAGGTCGCGCTCGGCGCCGGCGCGCGTTGTGCCCATCTGGTGGACTGGCAGGGGGAGATCAATTCACGCTGGCTGGACGGGGTGCAGACGGTCGGAGTCAGCAGCGGCGCCTCGGTGCCCGAGGTGCTGGTGCAGGGTGTCTTGGACTATCTGGCCGAACGTGGATTCGCCGACGTAGAGGAGATCATCACTGCGGACGAGTCATTGGTGTTCTCGTTACCTCGAGAACTCAAGCGCTCGCCCGGCGGGTAGCGGTCATTCGGTGGTGTGCCGGGCGCTCGGCCGGCGCTGGAGGAACAGCCGGAACACACCGATGGCTACGGTGAATCCGGTGGTGATCGCCATGGTGGGGAACCCGTTGATCAAAGGGGTGCCGACGGTGAGCGCGGTAGCGACCAACCCTCCACCGGTGGGCGTTGTACCGGTTGCCCAGACCACGCCCGGCACGGCCACTGCCAATATCAGCGGAGGGGCGATCATCGGTGCGAACAGCCCTTTACGTTGCACGATCACCACGGCGAGCAGGCAACCGAGGAAATAACAGGCCTGGAACACGACGCCGAGCCGGTTGAGTCGCTCCAGGTCGGCGAAAACACCTGTCACCGCGAGCGCGAGCGTGCACAGCAACGCGGCCCACCACGGCATCCCCGGGCCGTCAGGCAGCAGCGCATACTCATCCCAAGACCCGCGCGCGCCGGTGCTTCGGGCTCGGGTTCCCGTCACTCGTTCACACTAGCTCGTGGCGGATCCTCGCCCGGTGCCTGGTGCAACGCGTCGATGACCCACGCCCAGTTCTGATCGGAGTCGGGCTCATCACCGGAGTCCGCATCAGCCGGTGCGCGCTGCCCAGCATCCAGGGCCACCAGTGAGTCCGTTGCGGAGGCCACCAGTTCCACCGCTTGCACGGTGCGCGGACTTCGCTCCACCTGCTCGGGCGTGTCGAGTTGTTCGGTGACCACGCCGAGCTCGCCGAAGCGGCGGGCGGTGACCAGTACCCGCGACTCCAGTGAGCTGACGGTGCGGTTGTACGCATCGACCGCACCACCGAGCTGCTTGCCGAGTTTGGCGACGTGGCCGCCCATCGTGGCCAGCCGGGAGTGCAGCTCGCGGCCCAGCTCGTGCACCCGTGCCGCGTTGCTGGCCAACGCCTCCTGCCGCCAGGTGTAAGCCACCGTCCGCAACAGCGCGATCAAGGTGGTCGGGGTCGAGATCACGATATTGCGCTCGAAGGCGTGCTCGAGCAGCGCGGGATCGGCCTGCAGCGCTGCCTCGAGGAACGGGTCGCCGGGCACGAACAGCACCACGAACTCCGGGGTAGCGTCGAAGCGCTGCCAGTAGGACTTGTGCGCCAGCGCATCGACGTGCGCGCGCAAATGGCGGGCGTGCGCGGCCAACCGGTCGGCGCGGCGATCGGTGTCGGTGGCCTCGACCGCCTCCAAGTAGGCGCCGAAGGGCACCTTGGCGTCCAGCACGATGTGCTTGCCGCCGGCAAGGTGCACCACCAGGTCAGGGCGGACGATGGCGTCGTCGTCGCCGCTGCCGTCGGTGGCGGTGACCTGGCGGGAGAAGTCGCAGTGTTCGACCATGCCGGCCAGCTCCACGATCCGCTCCAGCTGCAGCTCGCCCCACCGGCCGCGGACCTGCGGGGGGCGCAGCGCGGTGACCAACTGCCGGGTCTCGCTTTGCAGCTGCTCGGAGGTGCGGTGCATAGCGCCGACCTGCTCACGCAAACCCGCATAGGCGGCTTCTCGCTCCTTCTCTACGGTGCGCAGTTGACCGTCGAGCCGGTGCAGGCTCTGCGTGATCGGGCCCAGCAGCGCCTCGATGGCCTGCTGACGGTGGGTAGCATCGCCATCTGACTTCGCCGAGATCGCTGCGGTGACCTTGGCCAGCCGGGCCTCGGCGAGCTGGACGAATGCTTCGTTGTTGCGGGACAGCGCCTCTGCCGAGAGTGCTTGGAAGCTGTCCCGCAGCTCGGCTTCGCGCTGGGTCAGCAAACGCTCCCGGTCGGCCGCGGCGGTCCGCTCGGCGTCGAGGGAGGCTCGGACACCGGCCAGCTCGGCCTGCGCCGCCGCGACTCGTGCACCGGCCTCCTCGGCGCGTTGGTTGCACTGCTCGGCCCGGGCTGCTTGCGCGTCCCTGGCGGCGCGGGCATTGTCGCCCTCCTGGCGGGCCGCGGCCAGCTCTGCCTCGACGGCGACCCGCGCCGCGTCCGCCGCCCGACCGGCCTCCGCGACCGCCGCCCGCCGGAGTGCACCCGCCACCACCCAGCTGATCCCCGCCCCAACGGCGAGCGCGACCAACACCGCGATGAGCACAAAGTAATTCACGCGTCACACCCTGCAACACCCCCCCGACAGTTTCGGCGAGGCGCGCCGCCTCGCACGCATCGCGCGGGCTCAGCGGGGTGCCGGGGCCCAATAGCCCCGCTGCGCCCGCTGGATGCGCCGGTGTTGGCGGGTGGCGCCTAGACTTGACGTCTCGTGAGCCTCACCCTCGGGTTCGTCGGGTTGCCCAACGTGGGTAAGTCGACCTTGTTCAACGCGTTGACCAGGAACAATGTTCTTGCGGCGAACTATGCCTTCGCCACCATCGAGCCCAACGTCGGTGTGGTGCCGTTGCCCGACGACCGGTTGACGGTGCTGGCTGAGATATTCGGCAGTGCCAGGGTGGTGCCGGCGACCGTGTCGTTCGTCGACATCGCAGGAATCGTCGCCGGCGCTTCGGAAGGCGCGGGGCTGGGCAACAAGTTCCTGGCCAACATCCGCGAAGCCAACGCGATCTGCCAGGTTGTCCGGGTTTTCGACGATCCGGACGTGCTGCATGTCGAGGGCCGGGTCGACCCGGCCGACGACATCGCCACTGTGGAGACCGAGCTGGTGCTGGCCGATCTGCAGACCGTGGACCGTGCGCTGCCCCGGTTGGAGAAGGAGGCCCGCACCCACCCGGCACAACGCCGCGCCGCGCTGGCCGCCGCACTGGCCGCCCGGCAGGTGCTCGACACTGGGCGCACCTTGTTCGCCGCCCGCGCGCAGCTGGACGCCACCGCGCTGGCCGAGCTCAGCCTGCTGACCAGCAAACCGTTCCTGTATGTCTTCAACGCTGACGAGGGCGTGCTCACCGATGCGGAGCGGCAAGCCGAGCTGTGCAAGCTGGTCGATCCCGCCGATGCGGTGTTCTTGGACGCCAAGGTCGAATCTGAGCTGCTCGAACTGGACCCGGTGTCGGCTCGCGAGTTGCTGGACTCGATCGGCCAGCCCGAGCCGGGCCTGCACGCGCTGGCCCGTGCCGGATTTCACACGCTGGGCCTGCAGACCTTCCTCACTGCCGGGCCCAAGGAGGCCAGGGCGTGGACGATCCGGGCCGGCGCCACCGCGCCCGAGGCGGCCGGCGTGATTCACAGCGATTTCCAGCGGGGCTTCATCAAGGCCGAGATCGTGTCCTACCACGATCTGGTCGCCGCCGGTTCCATGGCGGCGGCCCGGGCCGCCGGGAAGATCCGGATGGAGGGCAAGGATTACGTGATGGCCGATGGTGACGTCGTCGATTTCCGCTTCAACGTCTAGCCACCGCGTCGCGGGTCGCCGGTCGTGCCAGTACTGAGTACGGGTCAGCCGCGGCGTGCCGGCTACGCGCACTGTGCAAGATCGTCGCCAGCA
>JBHELN010000167.1:0-2550 GCA_046263115.1 Pseudonocardiaceae bacterium
GCCATCGGGACTGCGCAGTAGTCGGGTCGTCTCCTGCCGGTACAGGCGGCACCGCTGCAACGGATCTCACCCGGTGAGCGGACCGTGTCTGCCATGGGCGAGGGCGCGCAAGAATGCCCGCTGCTAGGCGGGAGACGAGCAGAGCCTAAGCGGCCAGTAGCCACGCCGTCAAAACCAGCTTCTGGCGTCACTGTCCGGGCGACACGCCGTTACATCGGTGGTGCTTGCTTACACGGGGTTCTTGTGGCAGTACCCCAGGTTTGCTCACGCGCGGCGCCTGACTCGGTCTAGCAGGCGGGCAGCCGGGGGGCAGGCTGGTACGTCGGGGACCCGGGGAACGCGGACATCACTGTCATCCACAGGTGTGGACAACCTTGTGGACGAACAGTGCTTCTGCAGTCCATCACCGGCCAAAGGGGAGTCAGCGGGTGTCAGAGCGGCAAACCGATCTCGGCCAGGTCTGGAACGAGGTCGTTCGGGACCTTTCCAGCGGAACGCTCTCGCCGCAGCAACGAGCCTGGATGCGCGTCACCCGGCCGATCGGGATGCTGGACGGCACCGCGCTGCTTGCCGCGCCCAGCGACTTCGCCAAGGACGCCATCGAACGCGCACTGCGCGAGCCGATCAGTGCGGCCCTGTCCCGGCACCTGGGCCGGCAGGTCTCTTTGGCTGTCAAGGTCGACCACCCGGTGCCCGTGCCACCACAGCTGCCGTCACAATTCACCGACCCGGGCCCAGCGGTACCCGATGACCTCACCCCGGGCGGCGCCCTGGTGACTGGACCGGTAGCCGGGCCGATCAGCGGTCCTGGCCAGCCCAACGAGGACGCGGCGCTGGCCACCGGGAAAGAGGTCTGGCCTACCGGCAACGGCGCAGTCGGGCCGGCCGCGGCGCCAGCGAACCGGACATCGAGCTCTCAGACGAGACTCAACGAGAAGTACACGTTCGATACCTTTGTCATAGGTGCCTCCAACCGGTTCGCGCACGCGGCTGCCGTCGCAGTGTCAGAAGCACCGGCGCGGGCCTATAACCCGCTGTTCGTGTGGGGCGAGTCGGGGCTGGGCAAGACCCACTTGCTGCACGCCGTCGGCCATTACGCGCAGCGGCTGTTCCCCGGCATGCGGGTGCGCTACGTCTCCACCGAAGAGTTCACCAACGACTTCATCAACTCCCTGCGCGACGACCGGAAGGTGGCTTTCCAGCGCCGCTACCGTGACGTCGACGTGCTGCTGGTGGACGACATCCAGTTCCTGGAGGGCAAGGAGGGCACCCAGGAGGAGTTCTTCCACACGTTCAACACCCTGCACAACGCGAACAAGCAGATCGTGATCTCCTCCGACCGCCCGCCCAAGGGGTTGGGCACCCTGGAGGACCGGTTGCGCACCCGGTTCGAGTGGGGCCTGATCACCGATATCCAGCCGCCCGAGTTGGAGACTCGGATCGCCATCTTGCGCAAGAAGGCGATCGGTGACCGGCTGGCCGCACCGGATGAGGTGCTGGAGTTCATCGCCGCCCGGATCGAACGCAACATCCGCGAGTTGGAAGGAGCGCTGATCCGGGTGACGGCGTTCGCCTCGCTCAACCGCCAACCAGTTGATAACCAGCTCGCCGAGATCGTGCTACGGGATTTGATCCCTGATGAGGCGGCCCACGAGATCGGCGCACCCAACATCATGGCGGTGACCGCGGAATTCTTCGGAGTCACCATGGAGGACCTGTGCGGGCCGGGCAAGACCAAGCACGTCGCGCAAGCCCGCCAGATCTCGATGTACCTGTGCCGGGAGTTGACCGATCTGTCGTTACCTCGGATCGGCCAGACCTTCGGCGGCCGGGACCACACCACGGTCATGCACGCCGACCGCAAGATCCGCAAGGAGATGGCCGAACGGCGCCGCACCTACGACCAGGTCCAGGAGCTCACCTCCCGCATCAAGCAACGCGCCCGGTCGTAACAACAATCGGCGCATGGCGGTGTCCTTACCTCTCTTCACCCTGCTGCGTTACCAGTAGGCAAATCAGGGGGCGGTCGGGGGAAACCCGCATGTGGTGAGGAGCACCGCTCGGCAGACTCGTAGTTACCGGTCGGTCGGCCTGGACGCAGCGCCGGGACGCCCAGGCCGACCGACCGATCGGCAGATCCCGCGGCAGCTGGGCGGGCGCAGGATCACCAGGGCACCGTGAACCCTGAATCCGGCCTGGCCGGCGTTCAGTCGACCGCAGCGGGGGCGCTTAGTGCGTCCGAGGTGTCGGGCGACAGCTGGGGATCAGTGCGCCGGGGGAGCCGCAGGGCACCCACTGCCGCCCCGACGGCAAACACGGCGGCGACCACGAACGCAGCGTGGTAGCCGCCGGTGAGGGCGTCGAGCCGGCCGACACCGTCAGCAGCCAGACCTTCGGTGTGCGCATCGGCGGGGCTGGCGAGCACGGCCAACCCGAGGGCCCCACCCATCATGAACGACGTGTTCGCCACGCCCGAGGCGAGACCAGCCTCACTGGGCGCTACTTCACTCATCGCGGCGAGCAGCACCGGGTTGAGCGATACCCCCGTGC
>JBHELN010000168.1:0-13648 GCA_046263115.1 Pseudonocardiaceae bacterium
CAGCGCCGCCGCAGTACCGGCGAGCCGCCGCCGATGACCAGAACGCGGGCATCAGCTGATCTAACCGGTACCGGCATCAGTCTGCGTCCCGACCGGTCGCGTCCCGGCGGTTACCCGCGCTGCCGTGGGGGTAGTCGCTCAGGGACGGCAACGGGGGATGGGCAGAGGCGGTGGTCGTGGTGGCAGAGCGCGTGCTCCGGTGGACGGGGCTCGGACAGCTCATCTCCTTCTACCGGTACTTCGCGTTCAACGGTCCGCGAGTCACGACGGCGACGGGCATCGCGGTCCTGCTGGGCATCGCGGCCGTCCGGCTGTACTGGCTGGCCGGTGGTTTCCTGCTGCCGAAGTACCCGGCCTACCTGGCCGCGTACTTCGCGCTGCTGGTCACCGCTGCGTTGCTGGCGTCGGTGGGCATGGTGGCCGGTCGCCGGCCCGGCTTGGTCAACGCCGGCTGGGCGCTGGGCAGCCTGGTGTCGGCGGCATCCATCGCGATGTACGTCGCCAGCCGCACCTCCGGCCTCGCCGGCTTACCGCACCTGGTGAACCGGTGGGACTACCCCCTGGGCACCTTCGCCATGGCGCTGGCAGCGCTATTCCTAGCCCTCCACTTCTCGATCCTCACCGGGATGAACGTGGCCTACCCGCAGCGACGGCACTGGCATGACTGACCAACGGGCCTGGCGAGGAGACGATCATGGTCACGCTTGACTATCCCGCCTGGTTGCGAATCGAGCACTGGGTGAACGTCCTGTTCGTCACCCTGCTCATCCGCAGCGGGATCGAGATCCTCGCCACCCATCCCAAGCTCTACCGGGGCTACGACAGCAAACCCGGTACCGAATGGGCCAGATTCACCCGCAAGACCATGCCCACCGACAAGCTCTACGACACCTTGGACGAGGAGGAGTCCTACTCATCCATCGTCGCCCTGCCCGGCCACAAGAAGCTGGGCATGGGCCGGCACTGGCACTTCGTCACGGTGATGGGCTGGCTACTCACCGGGATCGCCTACTACATCTTGCTCTTCGCGACCGGTCAATGGCACCGCTACATCCCGTACTCGTGGACGATCTTCCCCGAGGCGTGGAACGACATCCTCACCTATCTGAGCTTCAAGCTGCCACCGCTGCTGCCGGGTGAGCCCCTGGATGCGATCCAGAAGCTGACCTACGCCTCGGTGATCTTCCTTCTGGCGCCGTTCCAGATCTTGACCGGCGCGGCGCAATCTCCCGCCGTCGAGGCGCACTTCCCGTGGTATGTAAGGCTCTTCGGCGGCCGGCAAGGGGCGCGCAGCCTGCACTTCTTCGGGCTGCTGGCCTTCGTCGGGTTCATCGCGGTGCACTTGATGATGGTCGGCCTCTGGGGTTGGCTCCAGCTCAACGCCCTGATGATCTTCGGTCACGTGCGTCACCTTGCCTGGGCGCTCGCGGCGTCGCTGGCCATCATCGCCGCCATCGTGGTGGTCCATGTCGCGGCGACAGTGTGGAGTCTACGCAGCCCGCGCTCGGTGCAGCGGGTGCTGGGCTTCATCATCAACCGGGGCCGGCTGCTGTTCCTGCGCCCGATGGCCTCCCGGCAGGACTACGCACCGTCACAGCTGTCCGCCGAGCACCGGGTCAACGGCAAGCCTCCAGACTGCGACGACTACAAGGTCATGGCCGTGCACGACTTCGTCGACTGGAAGTTGGAGATCGGCGGTCTCGTGGAGAACCCCATGACGTTTAGCTTGGCGCAGCTGCGTGCGCTGGGGCACAAGCAGACCCAGCGGGTGATGCACAACTGCGTGCAGGGCTGGTCGAGCATCGGCGAGTGGAGCGGTGTACCGTTCCGCGAGGTGCTCGAGCTGGTCAAGCCGCTCCCGCAGGCCAAGCACATCTGTTTTTTGACGATGCAGGACACCGGCCGTGACGAGCCCAGCGCCGAAGGCGCCGGACAGTTCTACGAGATCCTCGACATGAGCCTGGCGCGCCACCCGCAATGCCTGCTGGCCTACGAGATGAACGGGCGCCCGCTGCCGATCGAGCACGGTGCCCCGTTGCGCTTGCGGATCGAGAACCAGGTGGGTTTCAAGATGTCCAAGTGGATCGAGCGCATCGAGTTCGTCTCTGATTACCACGGCATCGGCGAGGGCATGGGCGGCTGGCGCGAAGACAACGTGTTCTACGACAAGGACGTCTCGGTCTGATGGGCGCCGCCGACACCAGCCGCCCCGAGATCACGGTGCTCGCCGACGAGCAGAAGGACCGGGTTATCCAGCAGGTCCGCCGCAGGCGCGGAACCTGCCGGCACTGCGATGGCGACGAGTTCGCCGTTGGTGACGCCCTGTACCTGGGATTTCTGTTCGTCAGCGAGGACACCGACGCCTATATGGTCGCGCTGACCTGCACCAACCCGGCATGCCCGGCACCGCACACCGGCATCAAACTCGCGGGCTGCGCGTTCCTGGAGGGCTAAGCGGACAGCGGTCTCAGGTGTCGTGGACTCGACGTGGTCGACCTGTCCGCGCACCCAGACGTCCGTGCTGTCGAGTTCACGACAGTGCCGGGATTGTCGGGGGTCGGGCAGGATGTTCGTCATGATCGACGAGCTGACGTCGGGTGCGGTGCCGTTTCGAGGGTCGGTGGCTGTGCAGCGGGGGCTGGTGAGCCGGCGTGTGCTCCGGAGTTACCGGTACCGCCGCCTGTTTCACGACGTCTACCTGCCCGCTGGTGCACCAGCCGATCTCGCGGCCAGGTCGCACGCGGCGACCCTGCTTGCTCCCGGCCAGGGCGTGTTGTCAGGCTACTCTGCGGCGGAGCTGCTCGGCGCGCGATGTGCACCGGCCGACGTGAACGCCGAGCTGACAGTCCCCGGTGGTGATCTACGGGAGCAGCTGGCCGCACCGTCCACCGTGACCTACTCGCCGACGACGAGATCATTGATGTCGCCGGCCTGCCGATCACTACCGCGTTGCGCACCGCATGGGATCTGGCGCGATGGCTACCCACTGTGGAGGCGGTGGCGGCGATGGATGCGCTGGCCAGGACCGGGCGGTTCACCCCAGCGCGGTACTGCAGATTCACGCCCGCTACCAGAGAGCGCGCTGGTGCCGCCGGGTGCCCGGGGTGATCGACCTATCCGATCCCCGGGCCGAGTCAGCTATGGAGACCCGTTCCCGGCTGGTGCTTGTGCAGCGGGGGTTACCGCGCCCGGAGCTGCGGTACCGGGTATTCGGCGAGTTCGGCGAGTTCATCGCGCGCCTCGACATGGGCTATCCGCAGCTGAAGCTGGCTATGGAGTACGACGGCCGGGGTCACCTCGAAGCATGGCAGCACGCATCGGACGCCCGCCGTCTCAACAAGCTCGACGCATCCGGCTGGCCCGTTCTCCGCTTCACCGCCGCCGACGTCCTACGCACCCCAACGCCATGGCCGCTCAAGTCCGCGACGCCATTCTCCGCCGTTCCCGCCGCTGCTTGTCGTGAACTCGACGCTCCCGACATCTTGCGCGCAAAAAAATGTCCACAGTGTCGAGTTCACGACGCGCCCGACTTGTTTAGACCTGGGGGCGCACCAGACCTAATTGGTCGAGCAGCGGCAGGGCGTCGCGCAGTTCGCAGCACAGGGCCTGGTAGCGGGCCTGCTCGTCGGGCCCGAGCGCTGCGCGGCCGTGGTAGTGGGCCAGCCGCTCCAGGCGGCCGTGCACGAACGTCCCCCACCGTATGCTGAAGTCGTAGATCCGCGCGCTGTCGCGTGACCTTTCCGGGTCGGCCGCGAGCTCGTGCAGCGCCTTGAGCTGGTCGAACAGCAGATCGAGGTCAGCGTCGACGCCGACCACACGACTGCCACGCGGCTCGTCGCTCATCACCGACCCCTTCCGGTCAGATGCTTGGTTTGGCGATGCTGACGACCCAGGGCTGACCCTTGAGGGCGAGATAGACCCGGTCGGGGCCGACGGCCAGGCCCGACAGTGGTGCGTCTCTGGGCGCCTCGTCGGCCAGAGCGCTCCGGAAATCGATCGTGGTGACGACTGGGAACGTCTGGTTGGGGTAGCCCTCGAAGCTGTTTGTCTTGAACACCACCAGCTTGTGCTCGGTGGCCGCGTAGATCCGGGTCTCGTCCACACCGACGTAGTGCACGGGCTCACCCAGGCGGGCTTGTGCCACCACCTTCAGGCCGCCTTCCCCGCGGGTCGAGTCCACCGCCAGCAAGCGGTCGGTGCCCTTCTCGGCGATGTACAGTCGCGAGGACTTGGTCAGGTCACCGGCGGTCTTCTCGGCGCTGATGGCGATCTCGCCGGTGCTGCGCACCGAGCCCGGGCTGCCCCTGAAGTGGGTGACGCCGTTAGGGCCCGCGACATGGTAGTCGATGCGGCGCCCCCGCTTGGCGCCGTCGAGTTCCGCATCGGGTCCGGCGTGCACGTCCTGCGTTGGAGCGACGGTGTTGTCATGCAGGTCCAGCGGGGTCACCGTGGAGCCGTCCTCGGAAAGGGCCAGCAGGGCGTCTGCTCCCGAGTCCAGGGCAAGGTAGGACGGCGACGGCCCGGCAGCAATGGTTTCGGTCTGGCGCAGGTCCGCGTCGTCGACGAGGGCGACGCGGCCGAGTTTCGGCTGGGGGAGGTATACCGCCGCTTGGGTGACCCTGGTGACAAGGTCCTCCCCGGCGTCGGGGAACGGCGCCGACAGCGTGGTCCGGGCCCCACCCGATGGGTCGATCTTCGCGATCCGCGCGTCGTCGGTCAGGGCGAAAAGCGCCCTCGCATGGTCGGACCAGGTCGGCTCATGCACCGGTGCGGCCACCCGCAGCGCGACGGCGGCGGCCGAACCGCCTGTCCCTGTCCCTGAGCATCCGGCGAGGACAAACAACCCGAGCAACGTGGGCACGAGCGCCCGGCGCACCACTCAGCCCTCCCCGGTAATACGCCGCGGCGGTAAGCCACCACGTTGGGCTCCGGCAACGGCGGTGGCCGCGCCGATCAGGGCGAGGTGGGTGAGGGCTTGGGGAAGGTTGCCGCGCAACTGGCCGGTGGCGGGATCGACCTCCTCCGAGTACAGACCGGTGTCGCCGGCGTAGGCGGTGGCCTCATCGAGCAGGGCCGAGGCTTCGTCGAGCCGGCCGGCGTGGGTGAGCGCCTCGATCAGCCAGAACGTGCAGGCCAAGAACGCGCCTTCGTGCTGTGCCATGCCGGTGTAGCGGTAGAGCAGTGGCCCCTTGGCGCCGAGCTCGGTGCGGATGGCGTCGATGGTGCTGGATAGCCGCGGGTCGTCGGCGGTGAGGAAGCCAGTGCGGGCAGCGAGCAGGACGGCGGCGTCGAGTTCGGCGGTGCCGGCGTAGAAGGTGAAGGCCTGTTTGGTGTTCGACCAGCAGTGCTGCTCGATCCAGGCGCGGACCGCGGCGCGCTCGCAGCGCCACCGGCCGATGTGCGGGCTGGTGAGTTGGCCGGCCTCGGCGAGGCGGACCGCCCGGTCCAGCGCGACCCAGCAGCCGATCTTGGAGATCGTGTAGTGCTCGTCGTTGCCCAGCTCCCAGATCCCGGCGTCCTTACCGCGCCACAGGTCGCAGGTGTGGTCGGCGATGGCGGCCAGGCCGGTGGCGCTGGCTGCGTCGAGATAGCCGCCGTGGTTGCTGTAGTGCCAGACGGCGTCCATGACGTCGCCGTATGCGCCCAGCTGGGTTTGACTCGCGGCGCTGTTGCCGACGTTCACAGGACTGGAGCCGCGGTAACCGGGCACGAATGACCGTGAGGTCATCTGGGCGGAAGCCGGTTGGCCGTCGAGGGTGTACAGCGAGCGCACCTCGGGAGCGGTGCGCTCGACTGCGTGGAGTATCCAGGACAGCGCGGCGTGCACCTCCTCGGACAGGCCCAGCCGAGTCATCGCGTCCAGGGCGAAGGAGGAGTCGCGCACCCAGCCGAAGCGGTAGTCGAAGTTGCGCTGTCCGCCGATTTCCTCGGGCAGCGAGGTAGTCAGCGCCGCGGCGATCCCGTGGCGTGGGGCGACGGTCAGCGCCTTGAGGATCAGCGCGCTGCGGCGGACCACGTCGGGGTGCGGCCCCTGGTAGGTGATGTTGGCGCTCCAGCGGCGCCATCGCTGCACGGTGAGGTCGATGCGCGCGTGGATCTCCGCGGCCTGCGGCACCCGCAACGGCTCGCCGCCGGTGACGATGACCGCGAGCAGGGCGCGCTCGCCGTGGCGGGCGACGAACTGCCCGGTGACTGCCTCGTCGGTGACCTCGGCCGCGCCGATCCGGTCGGTCACGACGGCCAGCTGCACGTCCCCGGCCTCGACGAAGGGCACTTCCGCGCGGCGGTGCACCCACGGGCGGGCAGTGCTGAGCCGGTGCCCGGCGCGGACCTGCCAGCGCATCGGCACCTCCCCGGAGCGGGTCTCCACCCGGCGCGCGAGCTCGGTCCAGGGCAGCCAGCTGGCCGCCCCGACGGTGAGAGCGTCGGTGACCACCACGGTGCCGCCCGCTGTGCGAAACGTGGTCTCCACCGCCATGGTGCCCTCGACATAGCGCTGGGTGGCTTGGTAGTCGACGGTCGGCGCGAGCGCGATCGTGCCGCCGTCGGCGGGATCCAGCAGCGCCGCGCACACCGGCGCTGCGTCCAGCCTGGGTGCGGCGAACCAGTCGATGGCGCCATCTGCGGCCACCAGGGCACCAGCGCGACCGTCGGCGAGCAGGCTATAGCCGCCCAGCGAGGCATAACCGTTGCTGCGCGTGAACGTCATGGGTCTCCTCAGCGCCGGACCAGCTGCCAGCCGGCGCCGGCGAGGGCCACCAGACCGGCGGCGCCGGAGAGCAGGGCCGCGCGGTGCATCGAGGCCTACGACACCGGATCCCTGCCATGCGCCTTGGCGTCGAACGCGCCGTGCGCGCCCTGGTCGGCCGTCTCATCCTGGGGCTCGAAGACGTTCGACCCGAGCCGGGGGGCGTCCTGGTCGGTCTGCTGCGACTTCACGCCGGTCTTGCCCAGGTAGACGTCGAGCAGCTTCGGAGCCAGCCGCTCACCCAGGATCGTGTAGGCGGTGGCGATTCCCACCCACATGTTGCGCCGCGGGTGCTCGGCCAGGAACACGATCGCGCGGGCCGCCAGCTCCGGTTGGAAGATCGGCGGCACCGGCATCGGGTGGTTGGGCACCTTGCTGAGATTCCAGTTGAACTGTGGGGTGTTCAGCCCCGGCAGCTGCACCATGCAGATTTTCACCCGGCTGCGCTCATGAGCGAGCTCGGTCATCACCGACTCGGTGAACCCCTTGACCGCGTGCTTGGCTCCGCAATACGGCGCCTGCAACGGGATCGACCGGTAGGCCATCGCCGAACCCACGTTGACGATCACTCCCCGGTTACGCGGCCGCATCCGCGCCAACGCAGCCAGTGTGCCGTGCACCTGCCCGTAGTAGGTGACCTCGGTGATCCTGCGCAACTCCGCCATGCTGGTGTCCCAGCTGAACGCCAGCGAACCGACGAACGCGACGTTGACCCAGACGTCGATCTCGCCCAACTCGGCCTCGATCTGGCAGACCGCGCGCTCCACGGCCTCGCCGTCGGCAACGTCGACCGTGAGGGGCAGCGCCCGCCCGCCATGGGAGCGAACGTCGGCGGCAGCGCCGTCGAGCCCGGCGCCGCCGCGGGCGAGGATCGCCACGTCGTAGCCGCGCGCGGCAAACTCACCGACGGTGGCGCGGCCCACCCCGGCCGACCCGCCGGTCACCACGGCGATCTTGCGATCTTGAGCCATGAGCTGTCTCCTCTCCGCTGCCCCGCCTCGGATAGCCACCCACCGGGCGGAGTAAACGAACGGTTCGGGACTTCCGGTAGAGCCGGCCGAAATTGGGTAGATACCCCCGGACCGGCTCTGATGTTGATGGCAAGCGGGGAGACGAGAAGGTGCGCGGATGACACCACCGGTGTCAAGGTGTTGAGTATCGCGCTGGCGATACTGGCGGCGGTGGCCAACGCGACCGCGTCGGTGCTCCAGCGCAAGGCCGCCCGAAACGAGCGCGACAGCCGCTCCGGGCTGGCGATGCTGTGGGACCTGGCTCGCCAACCGGTCTGGATTGGCGGGATCGCGGCGGTGATCGTGGGCTTCCTGCTGCAGGCCGGCGCCCTGGCGACCGGACCGGTCGCCCTCGTGCAGCCGATCCTGATCCTAGAGCTGGGTTTCACCCTGCTCCTCGCGGGTGTGGTGTTCCGCAGCCGCCTGCACCGCCGGGAGTGGGTGGCGGTGGCTGGGATGAGCATCGGGCTGGCATTGCTGTTGTTCGCGCTGCAGCCGTCGGGGGGTGACCCGCTGTCCGCTTCGCTGGCGGCCTGGGTGGCGGCGACGGTAGTCACCGTCGCCCTGTTGGGATTGCTGGTCGGGCTGGCGCACCGGCGTCGCAGCGCCGCCCGGGCGGCCCTGCTCGGGGTGGCGACCGGGATCGGCTTTGGGTTCATCGCCGCGCTGGTCGCCGCCATCGCCGCAGCGCATGCCGCGCACGGCATACCCGGAGTGATCACCGCCTGGCAGACCTACGTGGTGATCGCGCTGGGCCCACTGTTCTTTTTCCTGCTACAGAAGGCGCTGCAGGCCGGGCGGCTGGTCGCCTCCCAGCCTGCGCTGACGATCTCCAACCCCATCGTGGCCTTCGGGTTCGGCGTCGCCGTGTTCGGTGAGCACGTCCAGGGCGGGGCCTGGCTGGCTCTGGCGTTGCTCGCTGCGGGCCTGATCACTGTCGCCACGGTGATGCTGGCCCGCTCCCCGCTGTTGCATGGCGCCCGCGGCCGGTCGGAAACCCCGGCTGGCAGCCGACCCGCAGGGTCCGGGAGCCCGGATCAGTCGGTGCCTCGGCGCAACCCAGACGAGCCGGCGGTTGCCGGCGGGTCCGGTGGATGAGAGGTGGCGATAGTCTCGTCCTTACCCGTGGTGGCCACCCTGCCGCTGTGGTGGAGCGGCTACCTGCTGTTGGTGTACCCGCCGTCGCCGGTGGAGTACGCCGCCGGGGCCGCGGTCGCCGTCCTCGCCACCGGCTGCACCGCGGTCGCCGCCACGGTGGCCGGCCAGCGGTGGCGGCGCCCGCCCGGAATCGTGCGGACGGTGGCAGGATTGCCCTGGCAGCTGCTCCGCGGTTACCTGCGAGTGATCACAACTGGGCTGGCCCCGCGGCGCGGCCCGGTGCGCGGGCGGCTCCGCCACGAATCCGCTGCGGGGATCGGCCGGCCCGGCCCTGATGGCGCAGGTCGGCGCGCCTGGATCGGATGGGCGCGCTCGCTGGCCGCCGACGAGCTGGTGGTGGGCTTCTCCGGGGACGACACGATCGTCGTGCACGTGCTGCCGGCACCCAGCGGTGAGGCGCGGTGAGCGTCTGGGCCGGCGTCTGGATCGGAGCCGCGATTGCGTTGCTGGTGGCGCTGGTGGGCACCGGTATCAGCTGCGCCCGTGCCGCGGGCCAGGGCAAGGCGCTGGTGTGGATGCAGCTGTCCGGGGCGCTGGGCACGATGCTGCTTGTGGTGCTGGCCGAGACCCTCGGGCGGTCCATCGTCTTCGCGGTGCCGCTGGTGTTCGCGCTGATGTCCTTCGTTGGCGTGGTGGCATTCCTTCGCCTGAGCGGCGGCCAGCTATGACCGCGCGGCCGCTGGTCCCTTAGACGGCCAGCACTTCATCTCGGCGGCCGCGACGGTGCCGCCGGTGCTGCTGGGTTCGGCGGTCGTGGTCCGCGAGGGGCTGTCGTCTGCCGCGGTGTTGACCGTGCTCACCGTGGTGACCATGGTGGTTACCGGCGCGGCCACGGCAACCGCGTTCGGACGCGCGGTTCCGGCGAGCGTGGCCCGGAGCAACCGTGCCAGGACAACGGCGAGCCCGGCTCGTGAGCGCCGTGATCGTGGCCGCCATGCTGGCCTGCGTCCTGCTGGGGACAGCGGTCGTTCTGGTGCGCGACCCGCTGCGCCAGACCATGGTCGCCAGCGTCTACGGCGTCGCGCTGATTGCGGCGTTCGTCGTGCTGCGCGCTCCTGATGTCGCACTGTCCGCGGTGGTCGTCGCTGCGGCCGGAAGCCCGCTGCTGACCCTGCTCGCGCTGTCGCGAATCGAGCTCGAGCGGGACAAGGACCAGCGCCAGCCCGCCGGAACAGGACCAACCGGTGACCGGCGGGGTATGGCGGGCAGTGTCCGTTGCCGCAGTGGCAGGCCTGGGAGTGCTGCTGGGTTTCGCGGTCGCCGGCTTGCCCGCGTTCGGAACCTTCTCCGGTCCCTACACCGACTATGTCCTCGCCAACACGGTCGGGCTGCGGCACGCCACCAACGTCGTGATGGCGGTGACCTTCGACGTCCGCGGCTTCGACACCCTCGGCGAGGAGTTCATCCTGTTCTCCGCGGTGTCCGGGGTGGCCCTGCTGCTGCGGGAGAGCCGGCAGACCGCCGAATACGAGCGACCGACCGACGCCCAGCCGGTCGAGGCACTGGCCCTGGTGGGCCTTGTGCTGTCCCCGGTGCTGGTCGTCGTGGGGCTGTACCTGGTGGCGCACGGGCACCTCACGCCCGGCGGCGGGTTCCAGGGCGGGGTGGTGCTGGCGGCCGGCGCGCTCCTGGTCTACCTGGCCGGCCAGTACCGCGGGTTCCGCGCGGCTACCCCGGAGAAGCTGCTGGACGTGGCGGAGAGCGTGGGCGCCGGCGGGTACGTGGCCTTCGGGCTGGGTGGTCTCGCGCTCGGCGCGGCGTTCCTGGTCAATTTCCTGCCCTACGGCCGGGCCGGGCAGCTTGACTCCTCCGGCACCATCGCGGTGATCGACACCCTGGTCGGGCTGGAGGTCGCGGCGGCGTTCGTGCTGCTCGTCACCGAGTTCGTCGAAGAAGCCTCGATGGCCCGGACGCATCGCGAACCAGACTCGGATCCCGGCACCGATCGGAGCACGCCGTGAGTTACCTGCCCTATCTCGCCGCGGTGTGGCTGCTCGCTGCCGGCCTGTACGGCGTGGCCACCACGCGCAACTTCGTGCATCTCGCGCAGTGCCTGGCGGTCGCGCAATCGTCGTCCTACCTGCTGCTGCTCGCGATCGGGTACCGGGACCAGGCCGTCGCCCCGATCTTCGCGGATATTCCGCAGGACACCCGCGCGGTCGATCCGATCGTGCAAGCCCTGACCCTGACCGATGTTGTCGTCTCGGTGACCGTGTCGGCGCTGCTGCTGGCGATCGCCGTGCAGATCTTCAAGCGGCATGGCTCGCTGGATCCGGCGGAGTGTCGAGAGATGCGGGGCTGACCGAGTGGAAGTCCTGGTCCCGCCGCCGGTCGTCGTGCCGCTGACCGCCGCGGCCGTGATCGCTGGGTTCGGCAGGTTCGTCCGCTCCCGCCTGGTCGACGCGACCGCCATCCTGGTGGCCGCCGGGGTCACGGCGATCACCGCGTGGCTGCTGGCGGCGAGCCTGGGTGACACACTGACCTACTGGTACGGCGGCTGGCAGCCGGTCGGCGGGTTGGCGATCGGTATCGCGTTCGTGGTCCAGCCCTTCGGCGCGGCGCTGGCGTTGCTCACCTCGGTCGTCACGCTGGTCACTCTCGTCTTCTCGTACCGCTACTTCGAGGAGGTCGGGGCGCTGTTCCACGTCCAGACCCTGATCTTCCTCGCCGCCATGTGCGGGTTCGCCCTGACCGGTGACCTGTTCAACTTGTTCGTCTTCTTCGAGCTGATGAGCGTGACCGCGTTCGCTCTCACGGCCTACCGCAGCGACCAGGGAGCTCCGCTGCAGGGCGCGCTGAACTTCACGGTCGTCAACACCGTCGCGGCGATTCTCATTCTGTTTGGCATCGGACTGCTCTACGGCCGGACAGACGCACTGAACCTTGATCAGCTCGGCAGCGAGCTCGCCGGCGTGCAGCCGGACGCCCTGCTGGTGATGTCGTTCGTCCTGATCACGTGCGGCTTCCTGGTGAAGGCCGCGGTGGTGCCGTTTCACTTCTGGCTCGCCAACGCCTACGCGGTCGCGCCCGCGCCCGCCGCGGTGCTGTTCTCGGCGGTGATGAGCGACCTCGGCCTCTACGCGGCTGCGGAGATCTACTGGACGGTGTTCGCCGGCCCGTTCGGCCCGCACGCTGGGGCGATCGGTGCCGTTCTGCTCGCGCTCGGCGCCGTGACCGCGCTGGTGGGCGCCATCATGTGCGCTTCCCAGCGCAGCCTCAAGCGGATGTTCGCGTTTGCCACGATCAGTCACATCGGGCTGTTCCTGATCGGAATCGCGCTGCTTGAGGTGGTCGGGCTGGCTGGCGCGATGCTCTACCTGTTCTGCGATGGGCTGGTCAAGGGCGACTTATTCCTCGCCGCCGGGGTGCTCGCCTACCAGCTGCGCTCCGGCGACGAGCTCGAGTTGCACGGCCGCGGCCGCCAGCTTCCGGTTGTCGGTGTGGCGATGGCGCTGGGCGGGTTGGCGCTGGCGACGCTGCCGCCGTTCGGCACCTTCCTCGGCAAGGCACTCATCGAGGAGTCCGCCCACCGGGTCGGCGTGGGCTGGGTGCCGTGGCTGCTGCTGATCGCTGAGGCGATCACCGGTGGCACCGTGCTGCGGGCGACCGGCCGGATCTTCCTGGGACTGGGATCCACCCAGGATTCGGCGCTGTCCCGGCAGGACGACGACTCACCGGAGGAGGAGCCAAGCAACCGTACTGGGCGCAACCTGGTGCTGCTGGTGGCCCCGGTCGTGGCGCTGATCGCAGGCGGTCTGGCCGTCAGCTTCATCCCGCATCTGGCCGACGCGGCCGTGACCGCCGCGCACCGGTTCGTGGCCCGCCCGCTACACCTGAGCAACACCCACGAGCGCGCACCGCTGATGAGCAGCACGGCGTACCTGTTCGGGGCCGGCGCGGCAGCGGGCGCGGTCGCCTTCGCCGTCGCCACCCTGGCCGGACCCAGACTGGAGCGCCTCGGCGTCCGCCGCGCCACCGCAGTCCTGCGACCAGCTGCGCAAACGCTGCGGGCGCTGCATTTCCGGCCACGTTGGGGACTACGTGACCTGGCTTGTCCTTGGCGTGGTCGCGGTGGGAACCGCCCTCGTGATCACCATGACTCCCTAGCGTGCGGGTGGCGTTTACGCTCGGAGCGCTCTGGTTATCCCGCTTCAGGCCGTGCACGGTGCGCCGGTCATCGATCATCGATTCGAGGATCAGGATGCCGGAAGCGGGCTGTGGCGGTGAAGGTGCCTGCTCGTTCCGGCGCAGGGGCGGCGTCCAGGAACGACGCCTCCGTTCGCAGCGACGGCGGGCGATTGATAAGACAAGTTGAGCCATGGAGCCATTCTCGGCTGAGGCGGGCCGCGCTGTGGACGTGGACGCTGCTCGGGATGGCCGGGCTGCTGGTCTTCGGTTGGCTGGTGTTCCTGCGGCTTGAGGTGGTGCTCGTGCCGATCTTGCCAATCAGCGGCCTCGCGCGGCGGGCAGCGCTGGCCCTGTCCGGTGGGGTGACGGCGCTGCTCGCGGCCGCGCTGAACATCGGGACCGGCATCGTGTTGGCGGTCGTGCTGTGGGCCGTCTACCTGTCCGGCGGACCTCGGATCGCCCGCACGGGCCTGCGGCTGGTGCCCTCCCGGCACCGTCCCGACGCCCGCGAGTTGGGCGCTCGCGTCTGGCACACTTTGGGCTCCTACACCCGGGCTCTGACAGCCGTGGCCACCTTCGACGCCACCGCGGTCGGCGTCGGGCT
>JBHELN010000169.1:0-3067 GCA_046263115.1 Pseudonocardiaceae bacterium
GGCGATACGGGTGAGCTTCTGGTGCTCCATCTGGGCGACACTGAGTGCGTCGACAAAATCAACAGGGGAGTTCACCCACAGCGTCAGGGCGCGAAGCAACGTGCGCTTGAGCGGAAACTTGATCTGGGGCACCGCCAGGAAGGTGGTGTAAGGGCCGACGTAAAAGTAGGCCAGGGGCCGGGATAAAAGTGGGCCACCGAGCGCAGCGCCGTGGTCATGGTAGCGGGGGCTCGCCCGTGGGGGTCTTGTCCTTCAGCCGATAGGACGGTCCCTTCAAATAGAACACCTCCCCGTGATGCAACAGGCGATCGACGATGGCCGCCGCCAGACTGGCATCCTGGACGATCGCGGCCCACTCCGTCAGGCTCTTGTTCGAGGTGATGATGATCGGGCGGCGCTCATACCGCCCGGCCACCAATTCATAGAGGGCGGGGCCGAAGGCCGGCACGGTTGGCAGGTAGCCGAGCTCGTCAAGGACCAGGATGTCGCAGGCCAGCAATGGCCGCAACACCCGGTGACGCCCCGCCAGCGTGGTCGCCCGGCCGAGCTGGTTGGCCAGCGCCTGAGCGGTGGTGAAGCGGGCCGAGTAGCCGAGCTGGACCAGCTTGGTGGCGATGCAGACCGCCAGCATGGTCTTGCCCAGGCCAGGCGGGCCGATCAGGGCTAAGGAACGCGCCTGTTCCACGGCGGTCTGGTCGAGGTAGCGCAAGATCACCTGGCGCTTGAGCTCCGGGCGGAAGCGGAAGTCGAACTGCTCAATGCTGGCTCCGAACGGCAAGCCAGCCTGGCGCAGCCGCCGCTGGGTCGCCACGGTGGCACGGGCGGCCGCCTCTTCCTCGAGCAAGCCAGCGAGGAAGTCGGCGTAGCTGAGCTCCTGGTCCGCGGCACGGTCCAGCCAGGCGGGCAGGATCGCCGCAGCGTGGGTCAGTCCAACCCGCTCGAGCAACGGGCCGAGCGGCGCGACCGCTGAGGATTGGGATGCTGGTGCACCGGTGGCTGGCGGCAAGGCGGTCATGAGGCTGCGCTCGTGGGGGCGCTCGGCACGGCACCCTGGACGTAGGCTTCGTAGTCACCGAGCGCTCGATCAACCTGCTGCTGGTCGGGCACGTCCGGCAGCACCAGCCTGGGTGGACTCGCCGGGACCGTCAGCGGGCTTTCGCCGGAACCCACGGGCAGCAAGGCGCGCAGGTACTCAACGCCGTAGAGGCCCTGCCGGGCCGCCTGGTCCATCGCGGCCAGCAGCGTTGGGGCGCCGTGCTGGTGCTAGGCGGCGTAGACGCCGAGGATCTCCACCCCGAGTCGGGCCCGCTGATGGTGCGAGAGCTCGGCGATGTAGTTCGCCACGCTCGGCCCCAGCTCCAGCAGTGCCGCGCGGTACAACATCACCTGGGCCCGCGGCTTGCGGCCGAACAGCGCGGTGAAGTGGGCCGGGTCGACCACCCGCTGGTGGGTGCCGTCCGCAGCCCGGGCATGCTCGGCTACCCAGGTCGCATCCCGCCAGAGCACCACCCGCTCGCGATGCACCCGTGCGCTGACCGGGGCGCCGAGGTGCTCGATCGGGACCGAGTACTGATTGCCCAGCACCGCCACCAAGGCCTCGGCCCCAACGCGCGCTGGGTGCAGGAACCCATAATCAGCCGCGGTCGCCGGCAGCGGTCCCCCGGCGGCTGCCTCCTCAACTAAGCGTGCCAGCGGTGGCGTATCAGTGGCCTGCGATGGCCGGGTGTTCGCATAGGCCAGCCAGTCGGCGCCCTGCTGAGCCAGATCGGCATCGTTGGCAAACTCACGCCCGGCCAGGAAGTTGCCCTTGACCCATTTGACCAGCGCCTCGACGCTGCCCTTCTGGTTCCCCGCGCCAGGCGTGCAGGCCTCCGGGTGAAACCCAAACTCCCGCGCCAGCTGCCGCAGGGCCGGCGTCCAGATCGGTTGGTGCTGCTGGTCGCGGCCGGAGGTAACGGTCTTCATGTTGTCGAAGACCAGCACCCCGTGGGTCTCCTCGAGACCCACGCCCAGCCCAACTCCGCGCAGCAGTCGACCAGCCCGCGCAGGAGCGTCTCCTGGCGCATCTCGCTGGTGAACCGCACCCAGGTCCAGCGGCTGTACTTCAGCCGACAGGCCAGGAAGTAACGGGTGCCGGACGCCTGCTGGGTGAAGGGGAAGCGCCGCACCTCGCCCCAATCGACCTGGAGGTACTCCCCGGGCAGCCCTTCGAACCGCACCGGCACATCGGCGATCGCGCGGGCCTGGGCTTGCGCCAGCCGTTCGTGGCGCACCACCGCCCGGAACACCGAGCGCCCGCCCGGGTACGGCGGCGCACTCGTCGTGCGGGCCAGCTCCAACATGCGGACGCCACTGAGCCCGGCCCGCACCCACTGGCGGATCTGGTCCCGATAGGGATCGACCTTTGAGCGCCGCGGCCGCCGAGCGGGTTGCCGATCAACCGGGTCGGCCAGGACTCGCCCGACGGTGGTCCGACTGTGGCCGAGCTCCTCGGCGATCTGGCGTTGGCTCCTGCCGCGTTTGTGCAGAAGCTGGATCAGACTCCGTTCCATCTGCCGTAACATCCTTCCCGCCTCAGCCGTTGCTGAGGCACGCTAGGGGTTACGGCGCCGGCCCGGTGGCCTACTTTTATCCCGGCCGCCGGCCTACTTTCTCATCGGCACTTACAGATGGCAAGGGCAGGGCAACTTCTAAGAGCACTCCGTCAATGGTGTGCACCACACCTCCGCCGTGGAGATACCTCCCCGGAAAGCCCACGAGCCACGTCTGATACTCCCACTGCTGCACCGCACCCTCCCGCGCCGATCGGCGTGACGCCACCCTACCCGAATAGGATGCGCTGCCACCACGGGCGGTCAGGTCAGACTCGAGACAAGGTGCAGAAAGTCGAGACTAGGGGGTCCTAAATCCGATCCTGGCGGGGCGTCGTTGGCAAGCATCACAGAGCAACTGCCATCCCTCGGGTGTAACGTCGCCTCCGATCGGCTCCATCGCGTCGGCGGCCTGGCTGCTTGGATCCAGCACTCGTACGCTCGGTTGCTCAAACACACTGTGGCAACGATCGCAC
>JBHELN010000170.1:0-3419 GCA_046263115.1 Pseudonocardiaceae bacterium
CGGCGTTGCCATGGAACGGTTCCAGGTGCCGGCCGGGGTGCCGGACCGGCGCAAGGCCCAATTCGATCACCTCTCGTTCAACCTTCCTGATGAACACGCCTTGGAGGAGCTGCGGGCCCGGCTGAAGTCGCACGGCTGCGAGGTGACCGACGTCATCGACCACGGATTCGTACGCTCCATTTACTTCAACGACCCCAACGGGATCGCGCTTGAGGCATCCTGGTGGGTCGTTGACCCGACGGGACGGATCGCCGACTACGACGATCCCACGTTGTTTTCCGACCCCGACCCGGTTGCGGCGGTGCGTGAGCTGGTTCGCGACGGGATAGTCGCTTCGGTGCCGCAGACGACCCTGTCCTCCGATGACGTCGTCGACCCGGCTTAGTGATGTCGTAATCCCCGATCACTCGTGGACGCCGGGAACGCGGCGGCTCGCCTGGCGTAGGAGTCCGACACCATCACGGCGGCGCAATCGCTCCGGAGGTACGGAGCGGAGCTTCGCTTAGCCCAGTTTAGCTACGTGGCGGGCTGGCGACACGGCGACACGCCGTAGCACGGCTAGTCGTGACCGCAACGCAGACAGATCGACCGTGACGCCGGGTCCGGGGGTTCGTTAACGCGCCATGAGCCCTTCGCTGGCCACAGCCCTTGCTCACGTGCCCCTGGCCCGGCGTCTACCGCGACGAGTCCGAGCAGCCCTGCTCACCGTCCATGTCACCGCTTCGGCCGGATGGCTCGGCCTCGACGGGGCGCTGGTCGTGCTAGAGGTGATCGGTTTGCACTCCGGTGATCCGGCGCTGCGGACCGGCATCTCCATCGCCATGTCCGCCATCGCTTGCTGGATACTGATTCCCTTGGTGTTCGCCTCGCTGTGCAGCGGGCTGGTATTGGCCGTGGGAACACAATGGGGCCTGGCGCGGCATTGGTGGTTGATCGTCAAGGCCGGGATCGCCGCCGTGCTGACCGCCACTGGGGTCGCGTTGATACTGCCGCGTCTGCCCCACCTACTGGCCGGCGAGGGCGAGGCCCTCCAGCTCAGGACGGTGGCCATGCGATCGGTGGCGCTGGTGCTGTTGCTCATCGCGACCGGCCTGTCCGTGGTGAAGCCGTGGGGCAAGAGCCGGTTGGCGTGGTCGCGCAAGGCCCAAGCAAGGGCCACGGCCCCGGTGCCGGCCACGGCCCCAGTGCCGGCCACGGCGCGAACCGCTGACCCGCTGCTCGCGGTTCGCCCGAACGCCCGCGACCTCCGTATGCAGCAGGCGCCGTCGGCCCAGCTGCACGCCCTGCGCGCATTGCACGGTCAGCGCGGTGTTCGTACGTTGCCCGACGAGGCTGGCGCGCGCGGCTGCCGAGTATTGGTTATCGGATCACGGACATGGATCGATCCCACCGCTGTCGCTACCACCGCCGCGGTCGCTGGAACGCAAGGTCGGCCGGTGCCCAAGGGCCATTGGCGGCGGTCGCCGCTGCTGAGCCGGTCAGCTGCCCGAATGCGGGCATGATCGTAGCGCTGCGGACGGGGACCCCGGTCTACATGGACCGGGGTCCCCGCGCATTCGGTCATCTCGCTGTCCGAACACCACTGGTGAGCGCGCTGAATGCTAGGAGCACGCCGGCGATCGGCGGGGCGATATAAATAGCAGAATCCAGGCAGCTGTCACTTATGGCACCGGCGCGGTGTCCTTCATACTTTCTCGCGCGGCCAGCCGCTCCACAATGCCGGCGGCGAACCGATCGTGACGTACGATCCGTAGTCCGGCGGACCGAACCAACTCGATCGGGCGTCGCCGGAGATGTTCCCCGCCGAGTGGCACACTGACCATTTCCGCGACGCCCTGGGCGGCGCGCAGCACCGGATGGGCCGCAGCGACGTGGTCGGCGAGGAGCAAGGTTGCGCCCGGACGCAACACCCGCACCATCTCCGCAACCGCCTGCTTGTGGTCGGGAATCGCGCACAGCGAGAACGTGCACACGACGGTGTCGAACGACGCGTCAGGGAAGTTGAGCGTTTCAGCGTTCTCGCATCGCAAGTCGACCGTCCGACCGAGCTCGTGAGCGCGGTGCCGCGCGATCGCTAGCATGGCAGGACTGAGATCGATACCGGTGAGTGCGACACCATCCGGGTAGAGCCCGATGTTGAGCCCGGTGCCGATGGCCACTTCCAGGACCTGACCCGTCGCCTGCCCGCAGATCCACTGGCGGGTATCCCGGAACAGCAGCCGGTCCAGCAATGCCATCTCGCGGTCGTAGCTGCGCGCATGCCGATTCCAGTAGCGCTGCCAACGTTGTCGCTGGTCAGCAGCCACATCCGTGCTCACCGTTGGCTCACCGTTGTGGTCGTCGAGGCGAGACATCCCTCGGGCATAACTCGAGACTAGAAGGTTGGGTCATCGCACATCCAGAGGTCGGATGAAACCCGGCGTTGCCGGTGTCGACCAGGGATGATGCAGAGGTGAACCTGACCCAGCTGTCGGCTGATGACCTGACCCGCCACCGCGACGACCTGCACTGTGAGTACGCGGCGCTGCAGGCACGGGACCTCACTCTCGACCTCACCAGGGGCAAACCCTCGGCCGAGCAGCTGGACCTGTCCGAGGCCCTCCTGGAGTTGCCAGGAGCCGGCCGGCACCTGGCCGGCGATGGCACCGACACTCGCAATTACGGGGGCCTGCGCGGGTTGATGGAGCTACGGAGGATCTTCGGCGAACTGCTGCAGGTACCTGCTGAGCAGCTAGTCGCCTTCGGTAACTCGAGCTTGGAGCTGATGCACGAATGTCTGGTGCATGCGGTGCTGTTCGGGGTGCCCGGATCGGTGCAGCCGTGGGGTCTGGGTGCCGGGACGGCGTTCGTGTGCCCGGTACCCGGTTATGACCGGCATTTCGCGCTGTGCGAGAAGCTGGGCATCGAAATGGTCACAGTCCCGATGGATGTGACCGGCCCGGACATGGATGTGGTTGAGCGTCTGGTCGCGGCGGACGCCAGGATCAAGGGCATCTGGTGTGTCCCCATTTACAGCAATCCGTCCGGTATCCGGTACTCCGAGCAGACCGTCGCCCGGTTGGCGCGGATGCGCACCGCCGCCGCCGACTTCCGGATCTTCTGGGACAACGCCTACGCCGTGCACCATCTGACCGGGATCCGTTACGAGACCCCGGACATTCTGCAGCTAGCCGGCGCGGCCGGCCACGCCAACCGGCCGTTCGTCTTCGGCTCCACGTCGAAGATCACCTTGGCGGGTAGCGGGGTGGCCTTCTACGGAGCTTCGATGACCAATGTGTACTGGCTGACCGGGCACCTGGCCAAACGCACGATCGGCCCGGATAAGGTCAACCAGCTGCGCCACGCATTATTCCTGCAGACCGCGACCGGCGTGCACGCCCACATGGACCGGCACCGGGCGTTGCTCAAGCCGAAGTTCG
>JBHELN010000171.1:0-3391 GCA_046263115.1 Pseudonocardiaceae bacterium
CGCAAGATCGCCGAGGCGGTGGACGCTGGCGCGCTGACCGCCATCACCGACGAGTTGCGTGATCGCTACGGCGCCCTGCCGCCGCCGGTGGTGACCTTGCTCGACGTCGCCCGGTTCCGCCAGGTGTGCCGGGCCCACGGGGTGTCTGAGGTGACCGTGCAGGGCTCCCGGCTGCGCTTCGCCCCGGTCACGCTGCGGGACTCCCAAGCCGTGCGGCTAGCCCGGCTCTACCCGCAAGCGATGTACAAGTCCACGGTGAAGATTCTGTCCGTGCCGCGCCCCACCGAGGGCGCTGGCGGCATCGGCGCTGCGCCGCTACGCGACCGCGAGCTTCTCGTCTGGTGCACCACGCTGGTCACCGGGGTGCTCGGCTGAGGTTCTCCTGGACCGAGTGATACAGCCTTTACCAGATTGTGTGTCGACGTGGTCGCCTCCACCACTGGATCAGGGTATCGAGCAGATAGTACGGTCGCCGGCTTGGGCAGGTAGCGGGTTCGAGCACGATGGGCGGCTGGTCACAGTGCGGCGTAGTGCGGTGGTCGCGCTGGGACTCCTTGCGGCTGGCTGCGGTGCTGCGTCTCCCGCGGTGACGGACTCCAGCCGGGTCGATATGTGCACCATTCTGTCCGACGCGGAGCTGAGCCAGCTCGGCATCACGCTTGACACCCGCACGCCGGTGGACCGTGAGGGTTCGGTCGGCTGCGAGTGGGCGGGTACGCCGTTTGTCCTGAGCTTGGAACGCGACAGGCAGCCCCTTGCCTCCTACCGCGCCCGTCCACGTGGTCCGGCATTCATCAGCTATGCGGAAAACACGGTGAACGGTCGGCCCGGCGCGCGGTTCAAAGTCGATCGCGATGGCACCGACTGCGAACAGCTGATAGATGGCGGATCGGTGTCGCTGGTGGTGAGCGTGACGCCCGCGGTCACCCGCAATGGGCCGTCGATCGACTCGTGCGCCGAGGCGCTGCGGATCGCGCGAATCGTCGAGCCTCGACTACCGAAAGCGCGCAGCTGAGCCGACTCGTCCGCGCCGACACCGGTGGGACTTAGCTGGCGGCCCCGGACAGGGCTCGGGAGATGGGTGAGCCTGCGCCGGAATGCTGCGGGTCCAGGGCGGCCTGGAGCATCTTAATGACCTCACCGAGGTGGCGCACCAGCGGCAGCAGAGCGGTGATCGTCTTGTGCAGCTTGAGCAGCAGCTGCGCGATCTCGGCGGCCTGCTTGGCGATCGCCATGGTGGCCTGCTCGGCCACTACCGGCGTCGCGACTCCCACGGTGGCGGCCTCTTCGGTGAGCCAGGCGACCAGGTTACCGACGAGTTGGGCGATCCATTCCCGGATCTTGTCGCGCACCGCGTCGACGACCTGAGCGCTCAGCATGATGGCGGCTTTGATGGCGTCAGCCGCGGTGGCCATGGCCTCGAACAGGTAGCCGGTGTCAGTGGCCCGGCGGCGATAGGCGTCGGCCGCCGCGCCCTGCCAGCTGGAGAGGTCGCTGGAGACCGCGTGCACGTAGTCGCGCCGCGCAGCGGTGACCGCATCAGCGATATTGCCCCAGGTCTGGGCATGCGCGGTAATCGCATCGGGATTGCCGGCCAGCCAGTCCAGCGGCTTGGACAGCGCCTCGACATGCTCGAACAACCAGTCAACGCCCCAGCCCAGCAGCGCTCCGGCCGGGTTGTCCAGGTAGTTGACGTAACCCACGCCCGCCGAGACTGCGTCGATCCCGGCATCGATCCACTCACCATTCTTGAGCGCCTCGCCGCATCCGGTGGCCGAGTCGAGGATCCCGATGCCGGCGTAGGGCGTGCTGTCGTGCTTCTCCTCGGCGATCAGCGGATTATTCGACATCTACTGCACCTCCGCGGCGTGCTGCAGCGCCAGCTCGTTGACTTCGTCGACGGCTGCGTAATCCCGCGCGGTCGTTCGGATGCCGCCTGCGGCGTAGCTGAGATGGTTCGCGCAGGCAGTCAGCGCAATCGCCGCTAGTTCCTGCTGCGGATTGATCATTGCCGGTAGGTCCACGCACAACACCCCGTAGGTGTCCGACGGCAAGCTCATCTGCTGTCCCGCCGCGGCCGCTTGCCCCATCTGGTCGTAGATGCGGTCGATGTTCCCGGCGTGCTCGGTCAGTGCATCGGTGAGTACCTCATACTCCGCGGCCATCAGCTCAGGTAGCCCCGGTCGGCGAAGTATTCCTCATCTGCCCGCTGGGCAGGTGCTGGGCGACGATGCCGGCTGGTGCGAGGCGGCGGGTCGTCCTCGTCGATCGCGCCCAGCCCCAGCATCCCCGGATCTGCTGCGCTGCTGGGCCGGCTCAGGTCCTCGCCGAAGCGTTCGCGATAACTCGACACCACGTTGTCCACCAGCTGCTGCTCACCGCCGACGGTGGCCTGCATAGTTTCCCGCACCTTGGAGGCCAGCTGTTGCTGGGCGCGCTGCAAGCAGGCCATCACCTGCGCGGCGAGCTCCGCCGGTCGCACCTCGCGGATCATGTCGTTGAAAGCCAGATCGGTGAGTAGGCCATGGGAGTCGACGGTGACGCGCACGGCCCCGTCCGATGACGTGGCCGTGGCTTGGATCTGCTCGACCTGCGCTCGCATGATCTTGGCTTGCGCGGCCTTGTCGGCGAATCCCTGCGCCCACTGCGACACACGGTGCTGGATCCGGTCGGGATCGATGTCGAACATGGGCCCTCCTCAGACTGGGGCGCAGATAGTACGGTCTCCCCCGGCCGAGAGGAGGGTAGGCGATGCCGAGCAGCTTCAAGCCGGCCGGGGCACAGCTGGCGGACGTCGCTGCGCAGCAGAACTCGCTGGCGGCCGCGGTGGCTGCCGGTGAACTGTGGATGGACGGTGACGTCGCCGAGCGCGCCGCCGCCCGCTGCGACCAAGCCGTCGAGGAGCTCGATGTGTCGCTTGCCAGCGCGGTGGACCTCACTCGGCTGCGCCAGTTCGGTGATAACGAGGACGGCCGTGCCGCTGCGGAGCGGTTTGCCCAGGCCGGCCGCGACTACTTCAAGACGATGCAGAAGGTCCAAGAGGTGTTCCGGAACATGGCGGTGATCTACCGGGTCGCCGGGCGTGCGGTGGCCGAGACGGAGGCAGCGAATGAGCAGCTGTTCCGCGGGCGGTCGCAGTGAGGCGTGCCCTGGCAGCCGCGTTGGCCTTGCTCGCGGCCGGGTGTGGTGCGCAGACGGCTGGGTCGGCCCCGAGCCCGACGGCGGGAGATGCCAGCCGGGTGGACATGTGCACCATCCTCACCGATCCCGAGCTAGCCGGGCTCGGTATCAAACTGGCAACCCGCAAATCAAACAACCGGCTTGTGAGGTCGGCTGCCGGTGGGCTGGCCAGCCGTTCACTCTGGATCTGGATCTGGAACGGGGTAGGGAC